>NZ_JBQRUM010000008.1:0-214845 GCF_053485795.1 Thalassotalea ganghwensis | reverse complement strand
TGAGACGTTATCTTCTCCACAAAGAAATGCTCGCCGAACACAGCGAGAAATACAATGGTAATAAGGGGTATCTGTTAAACTAATTTGTCGTTGGCGAGCCGTTGCCATGGTTAACCTCTTCATCTCCGTTGAACGAGTAAATTAACTATAGCCACGGCTAGTTAGTTCTGCAATTAACAGTGGGTGTCTTTTAAACATTTCTTAGGTGTAAAGGATATGACAAGCACCAAGATTCCCTTCAAGCCATGAAGCCAATTTTCAATCCCTTTGACTTTAAAAACAGCCAAAATAAATCACCTTGCGATCACTTCGCAATGAAATCCATTTTGGTTCTAAATGTTTTCCTCAACTCAACTGAACTTGAATTACGAAGTGAGGCAACATAGCTTTCAAACTCTTTTTTTAATCCACGGTGAAAGAACACTCTATTGAGCGTAGGGGGATTAGCATCTCGTTCAATTAAATCTCCAACGGACCAAACTAGAACGGGTCCCTGGACCTCCGCTTGATGTAAAATTCCGCACCTAAATTGTTCGTATAGTTCTTTGCATTCTTTTTCATTTTTGAAGTAATGACTGAAACACTGACTTTCCATTAGGAACTTTGTGAACAATGACTTAGATCTACCTTTACTGTCAGCTAAACCTTCTTTGAACGCTTGAAAAGTCTCGATTAGGAGCATATCGATAGCGAGACATGTAAAGCCATACCTTTTGTTTTTATGAGAAACATCTTTTTCAAATTCAATTAATTGATCAACAGGTTCTATATATCTGGATTTAATTCGATCTTCCAAGGCATTTATTGCAGTCTGCCAGTCATCTTCATTTCCATCTAAATCAAGATTGTTCCAATCTTGGTCCGTAAAATTGGGAGCAATATACATTCTTTATTCTTTTGTTTAATTGGTCTGACTTTCTAGGTTAATTCACTCAAATATTGAAAACAAGAAAAAGCCCCGCGAGTGCGAGGCTTTGGATTCAAAATGAACAGTTACAGGTTTTTGTTCTTATTACTGCCAAATAGCTCCATTACGATATCTCTATTAACAAATAGAATGATAGGTTGAAGAAATAGAAAACAGTAACCAAAAGCTTTTAATGCCGGATATAAACCGTGGTTAATACTAACTATTAAAGCTACAACTACACATATAGCAGCGTAAGTTAGTTCTTGACCTAGTAGATATTTAATTAATTGAGTTTTCAATTTAGATCCTCTTATTAACACCCATCTTGTTTGGAAGCACAACTTGCGGCTTTTGTACCTGCATTACTTACTGTATCTGCTGCAATTTTACCGACTTCAGCACCAGCAGACGTTTTACTAGCAACTTCGCCTGCACTTCTAGTTGTATTAGCGATGTGGCCTGGA
The DNA here is from genome assembly GCF_053485795.1 of Thalassotalea ganghwensis. NCBI lineage: Bacteria > Pseudomonadati > Pseudomonadota > Gammaproteobacteria > Alteromonadales > Colwelliaceae > Thalassotalea > Thalassotalea ganghwensis. Next base: position 213,471 of record NZ_JBQRUM010000008.1, on the reverse strand, counting down.
ATGCCTCCAGAACTTGCCATATTCTCTAACTTTGCAACTGCTTTATTCGCGATTTTTGCACCTGCTCCTGCTCCGGCAGCACCTAATACCATTGAAGTAGCAATGTCTCCTGCTGAAGCGTCAGGGTTAGTTGTTGTTGTTGCAATACCATTTGCAAGCCCTCCAGTAGAAGCTGTCGCTGCAACAGCTTCCCCAGCAGTAATAGCACCTTTAGCAGCACTTTTAGCCAGCAAACCACCAACTCCACCAGTTACAGCTCCAACAGCAGCCGCTGCCATAACCGAGTCTTTATCAATGCTTCCAGTTGTCGCTAGTTGAACTCCCGCTTCTATAGCTGCACCTACCGCAGCCCCTATGATAAAGTTTAAAAATTCGCCATTAGGATCAGTATACTTATATGGATTGTTATTCACATATAAATAACGGTTAAACGACATCACAGGATTCTTAGGAGTCCAACCAATAGGATCATTCGAGTAAAAACGACCTATGACTGGATCATAGTATCGTGCCTGCATATAACTTAAGCCAAGGTCAGTATCAAACTTATGACCGGTATAGCCGACTTCGTCGCGGTTATTATGATAGCCTTCACCCTTGCGCTCAATGATATCACCAAACGGTTTATAATTGGCAATACTGGTTTCACCAGCATCTTCGTTAACCGGTCTAACGCCCGTGCCTTCTTTCGCCACCAACTTACCGCCTAAAAAGACATAGTTAATACCGCCTTGGTCGGTTTCTCGATACAGCAACTGCCCTGATTGGCTATACATGCTGTAACTAATGCCTTTACTGTCATTGGTTTTTACCCTGCGGTTATAACCGTCATAAGTGTATTGATTTGAGCCCGAGGCAATCATTTGGTTGGCTAGGTTATAGATAAACTCGCGCTCACCGTTTTTCTTAACATTACCACGGCTGTCGTAACTATTAGGTTGGCTAAAATCTCTGACGTTAGCATTACCCGCGTTGGTGACACGGGTCAGGAGATGGTTGCTCTCATTATAGTGATAAGTTAAATCGTGAGGATTTATTGCACTGGTGTTGCTGTACGCGGTGATATTACCCAAACCATCGTAACGCAGTGATGAGCTACCGATATGTGACCCTTGCTCCCCTGTCGTTGACGTTAAGCGATTTAAACCATCATAGGTTAATGCACTTAGCGTGCTTAAATCAGCCGCTCTACCATTAGTAATTGAGGTAATATTGGCGTTATTATCATAGCTGTAAGTTAAACTAACCGCATCCGTGCCTGTTTTATAATCACGAATTTGCTGTGGCATTAAACGGCTATTAAGTGTGGTTTTATGGGTTAAGCCGTTACCATAGGTAAAGGTATCAATCATGCCGTTCTCGTGATAAGTGGCTTTATCATCGCCGCCTTTTACAAAAACGTCTGTACCTTTAGTGGTATCTTCATAGGTACGTATGGCTTGCGTTGCCTGGCCAAAACCGTTCGGGGCAAATTCAATTTTCTCAATGTTATCCGGGTAGATTAGCGACGCAAGATGACCAAGCTTGCTATAACCATAATCTAAACCGAAGGTTTTACCGTCAACAACTAATGACTCACTTTCAAGTAAATTGATGGCATTATAGGTATAACTTTGGCTAACCGCGCCAACAATCGACGTGATATTACCATTATCGTCGTAACTATATGTACGGGTTGGCGTGTTATCGCCAAAGCTGGTTTGATAAATCGCGCCCAGGTTATCATAGGTGAAAGTAACTTTATCGCTATCAGCTACTGCCGTATTACATTCATCTGCGGCGGTTAAGCTTTGACCTTCGGCTTGCCACTCAACTTGGCCAAGATTATTTCGGTGATAAACCGTTGAACCAACATCATCACGTTTTACCGCACACAATTGCTGCTCATCGTTATAGTAGCGATATTCGGTAGCGCTAATGCGATTGCCGTTACGATAACCCGCTTGGGTAATGCTGTCGATATTGCCATACAGGTTGATATCGATGGTGGTGGTAACACTTTCTGGTGATTCAATTTTTATGGCTTGCTCGTAGCTTGGGCTGCCATAAGCTAAGTACGTAGTGGTGGTTGAGTGTTGTTCATTATTCTTAACTTCAGTGTTTTTACCCGCATCGGTGACTTTAATTTTATTGCCAGCTAAATATTCAGTGGTGACAGTGCCGCCATCGGTGATGCTTTGTGAGATTAAACGTTGTAATCCATCGTAACTATAAGTCGTACCACTTGTTTCGGTGTCGCTGCTTGATGGAAACGATTGAAAGGTTAGCTTGTTATAGGCGTTATACTCATTGTTTTGATAAACGGTATTGCTACCATCACCGGTAATGCCATCTTCTGTTTTTACCAATACCGGGCGTAATAAACCATCATACGTAGTGGTTTCGGTCATCAATGCGGTATCAGAACAGGCCGTTTTAGCAACGTTTAGCGTACAACGCTCAACTTTACGTACTGGTTGATTAGCACCATCGCCACCATCGTATGACCACGTGAAGAAGGTATCCGCCCAATCAACCTCTCCCGCTTTATCAGGCGCTTTTATGTATTGAATACGGCCTAAATCGTCATAACCATACTCGGTTTTATTGCCTTTAAAATCAGTGGTAGAGGTAACCCAGCCGTTATTATCAATAGTACGCAATACGTATTCTGTCCCGCTACTTCTGCGTTTAGGTACACTGATTTTTTGCGCCTGACCACGTTTGTAGTTTTCAAACAGTTGATAAACATTTTGTGAAGCATCGTGAACTAAAGGTTGGTTGTACTCGACCTTTTTGACTTGCCCTAACTGCTGATAAGTGCCTTGCGTGGTGTGATACTCGCTAAACTGCTTTTGCCAAACGCCAAACGATTTTTGTTCATCTGGCATTAATACCGCGTGCGATGAGCCACCCGCATCGGTAAAGTTAACGGTTTGGTAAGTGGTTTCACTTACCGGCGTTAGTGACGTTAAAGACGATGCTGTTATCACACTGTCACTGAGGTAAACTGCACCAGGCATATTTCGAACATGACTATCATTGTCATGAATATAGGTTTGATAGGCATATTTAGTCTTAACCGTTGAACCTGAAGTAAAGCTTTCTTTTTTTAGGAAAGGTCTACCGTAATCGTTTAGGATAGGATCACTGCTTTCAGAGTTCGCGCCATATAAGGTAACATATTTATTCACCACTCCTTCGTCATGTAAAATAACTTCAGTTTTCTTTATTACCGCTTTGTGAAGTTTTTGATGCCAGTTACCTTGAAATGGCAACCCTAATGACGTAACGGTGATATTGAATGGAAAGTAGCTTTTGGTAACAGTCTTTTGCTTGGCTGTTCCATTCGTATCAAAACTAATTATACCAACTTCCTGATTTTCAATATCGTCCCAGCGACGAGAGAAAACATGTACTGTTTTACTATTATCAGGAGCCGTAACTACAGTGTTTTTTAGATCTTTACTATCATAACCCGTTACAGTGTAAGTTGGTGCAACTGCTTGTGATGGGTCACTGGTATAACTACCTAGATTTGATGAGTAACTATAATTCCATGTTAGTTCATCAAGCCCCGCTCCAGAAAGAGTTTTTCTCTGCAATGCCATTACGACAAAGCAATCTAAGTGACTGCTTTCATAATAATCCATTGATGTTGGTGCCATTGTACGATAATGCAAAACCGGCTTAAGGTTAAATTGCCCTTTGACTCCATCCGGGCTAGTAATATCACCACTTACACCCAAGGGGCTAGCCTCACAACGCGTCATTTCATCAACTTTTAGATCTATAAACTCAGTAGCTGCGCCAGCAAATGTTAATTTGCTTAGATTATATTGCCACTTGCGTGCTTCACTTTGTCCTGGCTCTAAGGGCAAATCTACGTGGGTTAGCGTATAAGAAGTGGAAAGTTTATCGTAATGATAAGTGTAAGTTTTACCATTGGCTGTTGCTGTTTTGACCAAAAAGTTCTTTTCATCAGGATAATAAGTGAATGAAATACTACGGTTATCATTCGATTCTATTGATTTTAATCGCTTGGCGGAAAAACCATCGGGTAGATCAATACTATCGTAATTAAAGGTAACTTTATTATTATAACGGTCAGTAATTGAAGAAACTCTAAGGTAAACATTATACAACCTCATCGGTATTGCACTCAGCGTAAAACGGCGGTCTTGAACTAAATGTGGTACGTCAAAACGATAGGTTAACCCCTCATTGGTTTTCACTTCAAATCCTTCGCCTGCACCGTCATCACGTGTAAAACAAGTAATCGTCCATTGTTCTTTAGTTGTGTATCGCTTATCTTCCGTTCCACCAAATAATAACGGAGTATTCGAACCTCCAATTAGCACACTCGTGCCGCCCCAATAACTTTCTGGTGCGTAGGTTTGCCCATGTTGCACTATAGCAGGAGGCGTCTGATTACCCGTGCATTCCTTGCCTTCGCCCCAAGCTCCATAAAAACTAGTGCCTCGTTGAACTAACGTTGTATGTATAGCAGGTACATCTAACGACCAGTCACCAAACTCCATAGTATTTCGACGATTATAGTTTGCATCATGAAAACGTCTGCTTAAAGAAACAGGTAAGGCATTGTTTCCGGATAAGGATATATCCGTATGCGAAAAACTGAGACTCCCACTCGCAAGGTCTATTTGATCACCCAACAACTCTGTTGTCTCAGCATTTACAGAAAAATCGACTTGAGCTAATGCTAACGTATCTTTGAAGTATGACCTAGTTGCCCCGTCAGGATCTGTTTCTGGAACAATTTTCGCTTGAGTATCTAGCGAAGGAGGCTCAGGTAATTGAATTATTGCCCCTTGATAAATATTGGTTTGCTCTTCATTTGCGTAGCTAGAAAAAACGGCTGGAATAGCGCACAAAAGTACAGCTCTAATAACGAATATTTTATTTTTAAAGAATGAAAAGCGACGTCCGTTTGTACTCATTATAAAGTCCTTTTTAATGCCTGAAAATTTAAATGACAATTGTTAAACTTAACTAAACCAAAGGCTGGATGTAATACCTTCACAGCTCCTGAAGTTCCCACTAAAAACTTATTAAGGGTTATCATTGTACAACCCCGCTTTCATCCGTCTCTGCCACTGGCGTTCCTAAAACGTCGGTATGAATAAATAGCACGCGTCGCTGTGGTAAGCTTTGCTGGTAGCCGCTAGCTGTGCGCTCTAGCATTATGATGCTGTCGTCACTGGTGTTGGTTAAACGTAGATCCACTAATTCATTGCCAGTAAAGTTGCCCAAATCGACTTGATACAACGTAGATGGGCTGGTATCACCGACCTCGCTTTGCCAAGTAGCTAAATCGATAGGGGTGACAACCCAGCCTCCGTTGCCATCATCTGTCAGCTTTAAATAGCCACCACCTTGGCTGATTGGCAGAGCAACATATAACACATCACCGACTTGATAAACATCGGCTAAATTAACATGCACCGCATTAAATGATGCACTTTGCTCGCGCGTTTCATCACCGCTCGTCACTCGGGTTACCAAGACGTAACCATCAACCGCTAACTGACCAAAGTTGGCCACATAAACACCATTTTCTAAGACACCAACCTGGGTAGTGCTTTGCTGGGCGTTATTAATCAGTTCAAATTCTACCGAGTCAATGGTGCTGCCTTCGGCTACTTGCACTGCACTGCGGGCAACAAAATCTAAATTAGCGGCAACTTCCGGAATACTACTCTCTGAATATGGGTAGTTTATTAGTGCATCATTGGCTTGCTCAATCCCGCTCACCAAATCACAATTTGCCGCTGAGCTTACCTCAATGGGTTGTTGCTTTTTCTCAGCAATTGACACCAAATCAACAACACTTGAATGGGTATCTAGCCCCAAGGTCCACGATGCGTTGTTTTGCGCGGAGACACATGCGGCAAGCTCCTCTCTTGCTTCAGTAGTGGTGAACGTTGCGACGCTTTCATCACCACTTAATGATTCAACCACGTTGCTAGCTATCGCTAACGGCGAGGTAAAGGCAAGTACGCTACCTGAGATGAGTAATGATATCGGCAGCAGTGCTGTTGATTTAAATGGGGAAGTCATTGCTTTGAACATCCTTTTTCGTTGTTGTACAGAGCGTGAACGCTCGGTTAAATATTGGTATAAGGAAGGTTGCATTAGTTACCTCCCCCCAAAATATTGGCACCACGCGGCTTGCTTAAAAGCTCAGTAGTCATTCTAATTTTTTCGCCCAAGGCGACATTTTCACGGACATAGTTTCCACAGACATTACTAGCGTTGCATGCAGAAACTCGATACACGGCTTTGCCTATTTCCGGCAAAATATCTGCTTCGCTGATATCAATATTACAACCTTGATAATCGACACCGTTGTGACTGGTGGTAGTTATGGTACAAACAACGCTTTGCCATTCGCCTATCGTCGTTTGCTGTTCAAGCTGGTAATGGTCTGCACCATCAACAGCCAACCACAGCAAATCAACATTATTAGGCGTTGTTTGAGTAAAACGATGAATAAACTCTTGCGGCTCGGGATATGCAAGTGTTCCAACTAATGCACAAAGCTTCTCAGTGTAGGCACTTTGACTGCCTTGCTTGTCTATTGCAGCCAATTTATAACAATACTCGCGCCCTTCTGGCAACGATGGCCGACGTTCCAACAACAAGCCTTGTGCAGTGCGAGCAAAGTCCGCTTCCTTGCCACTTTTAATAACCCCAGCTAATTCACCATATAAGTCATAACTAGCAGTATCCAAACTTTGCGTTGGACAAAAACTGACCGGTATAATTTGCCCCGCTGACACTTGGCTGGGCACATCAATACATGCGGGGAGTTTATGCGCTGCGGGTACCGTGGCTAAAAAGTTTGTCGCGGTTAAGGTTTTTAATGGCTCACGAGCGTAATTACCACATAAACCTTGGGCATTACAGGCCGATACGCGATAGGTCAAGCGCCCTAAATTGTTGTAAATAGCCTGATGAAACGCACTAAACTGCACTATTTGCTGGTTTTCCGCGCCAAAATAGACGGGTTGCCATTGATTGCCTTCCGCTTCGGTCGTTGAAGCAACCGTTTGTAACTCAAGTAGATACTTTTGCGCCCCAGCTACTGATGACCAAGCAATCCTCGTTTGCTGCGTTGATTCTTGGGTAAAAGTTAGCGGCTCTGGCGCGTCAAATAGCGGTTGCCCTGAGCTACTCACTACTGTGCATAACGTTTCGGTTTCATTGCCATAGCTACCATCGGTAAATTTCGCACGCACTTTATAACAGTATTCACGCCCTTCGGTTAATGCTGGGCGTGTATAGCTGTAGATGCCTTGACTATCAGCGGTAAAGGCTTGCTCAGTAAGAATACCTTTAAGCTCACCGAGTACCTGATATTGAGCAACGCCGGTTTTAATCGGTGCTTGCCAGGTCATGGTGATACTATTGTTAGGTTGGGTATTCACCGGCACAACAAACGCTTGCGGGATACTGTCATCAATACAGCTAACGGTTACCTTGCCAGTATCTGACAATGTTCCACGTTGATCTTGTGAGACTACATAGGTAAAGGTGTCGGCCTGACAACTGCCATTGGGGACATATTTTACCGCGCGGTTGCTGTGTTGCGTTACCGTACCGTGGGTTGCATTACCAACGGAGAGTAAATAAATAAAGTCATTTTCAGCGTCGGTATCGTTAGCAATGACATCGAAAGTAGTGCCGGTTGAGTTCATGCCCACGTCCATTTGATCGTCAACGGCAATTGGCGCTTGGTTTTGGCCAGTTACAGTTACAGTTACAGTTGCAGGGGCACTGACTATACCGTCATCATCAAACTGTGATATGACTTTATATTTAAAGCTATCCGTTCCAGCAAAACCAGCATTCGGCTGATAATGAAAAGTCATCTTATCGTCATTAATCGTTAACTTACCATTGGATGGGTAAGCATGAAGCACTACTTGATAATATGGCTGCGAATTGGGATCATTTGCTAGTACGTCAATATCAATTGCCACCCCTTGCGCGGTAATTGTCTGATCATTCTTAGGTATATAATTGTAGTTTTGATCGAAAGCGTCATCTAAACTAACACGCAATAATCCCCATTCTTCTGAAAATTGCCCATCGGGATTAACAAGTTTGTAATGTACCTCTTCGATAACACCAGCAGCTTCGTTATCTTGCAGATACGTATAATAAATAATATCACCTTTATATCTATCAGGATATCGCCCGCGATTGACATTGATCAAATCAAATTGACTTCCTTTTTTAGAGTATGTGTCTTGACGGCCATTTAAAATACGAGCAACGTCATCATCAGAGGGCAAGGCTAATCCAGGCGTACTTGGGTCATCCAATACAATCTTTAGTTGACTATTAGCGAATTTTTCATCTGAAGCATATTCTGTTTTAACAACATCAAAAGTTTGCATTTGACGAAGGGCTGAATTCACTTCAATTTTCGCCACCAATATTTTTGGAATACTCGGCGGCGGCACATAAGAGTTATCGCAACTGATGTTTACTGTTGCTTGCGCTATATTTTTAAACTCATCTTCAATGGTGTAACTAAAACTATCAGTACTGCAATAATCAAGATTAGGCGTGTATGAAATAACCGTATTGCTTTCTTTAACAACAGTGCCATTACTAGGTAAGGTATACGACTGAATGGTTAACGTATCGCTATCAGGATCACTGTCATTGGTTACTACATCAATGTAATAGGCTTTGGTTTCCCCGGTGGTGACCAATATATCATCTTGCGCAGTAGGTGCAGCGCCTCGGTCAATATCATTAACCGTTATTGATACACTGGCATAGCTACTGTTGATGTAACTGCCATCGGCACTGACTAATTTATAACTAAGGCTGTCGCTTCCGATATACTCAGAATTTGGCGTATAGATAATCTTGTTATCTAAAACCTTAGCTTGACCGTGATGAGGTAGCGTTGTTAATTGCGGAAGATAGGTGTCAGATTGCCCATCGTTAGCAGTAACATCGATGGCAATAGACTCACTCCATGCAGTAACTGCTTGGTCGTCTACTGGGCTTACTTCAACAGCATTTTGAGATTTATCAACCAAGTTAAACGCAATGACCGATAACCATTCATTGTTAGCATGTGATTGAAACGCTATAAAGCTTAACGTGGTCATCGCCAAATAAGCAATACCTTGGCGCTTGAAAAAGCCAAGCTTAGTAAAGCTGTTCTCAAAATCCATTAATCTCTTTCCTTTATTCATAGCCTTACTTCACCCAAAGCCAAAAACTTGCTGAATAGGTAAATACTTGGCGCTGTCGCCAATGAATTCACCAAAATTTTGGCTCTAACAAAATTACCTAACATCAACTAATCCTTATTATGACCATTTAACCCTTTTTGATAACACAAACATTACTGCCACAAAGTGGGTCTTCATAAGAAAAATCTAATGAATATGCTTTCATCGCACTCGAACTAAAGTTGCTACATTTGCCACTACCAAGCAGTCGCGAATACACTCCTGTTCTGGCGATTTCTTCTGAACTTTTAAAAAAAGCGCCGTCATTAATATCTTTGTGTCTTCCCGTAATATTCGGTAAACCGGCGAACGCCGTGCCACGGCAACCACTTGTGGCAAAATATAACTCGCTTGTACCTGGATCTTGCGTATATTGAACAACCTGTGAACCCTGCGGCGAAGACGTTGGCACATACAAGAGGTTTTCAAAATCAATCACCTGATAGATTTCACCCACCTTGGTTACCCCATCGGCTTTGTACAAATAATAACTTTGTGAATTGCCATTACTTGCATTACCTTGCATAAGCTCAACGCTAGCGGCACGCTCATACCCAATCACATCACCACAATCTTCAGCCCCTTCAACAGTAACTTGACGTTTATCGGCACTGGCTGTCACTAACAGCGCATAAATGGCGTTCCCAGTTGGCGTGTTGAGCGATACTGTCCACGAACTTGCATTGTCAGTTGCCATACAGCTCGGAACATTCGTTCTTTGCTCGTCAGTAGTGAAATAGACGATATCGTCTTTCACTTTTAATGAGGTAAGGTTAGCCGTAAAGCCAATTGGTACTAGCATTAAGCTTAAACAACCTACAATAATTTTATCTATCATAACAATTCCTTTAGTAGCTGAATGCATAGCTATAGTTAATTTGAGAGCCACTGGTTCCACTTGTTATACTGACTAAAATTTTCTCCCCTATTTCCCCTTGTACATAGGGTATTGAACCAATACTGCCGTTGGTTGTATCGGTACTATGACTTACGTTGAAATGACCATTAGAATATGTTGCGCGCTGTAATGTAAGGCTATCGACGACAATATTACTTCCTACCTTTACTTCAACATTAGCGACACGACCTGTACGAAACGGCATAAGCCCTATTAATCTAACTCTTTGTCCTTCAGGTGGCGTCAACTCGATGATCTGTCCAGACACTCCTGAAGGCACGATAATAGTGCCGCTGAAAAATGTCGGTATAAATTCTACAGAACTACCTACCGATGCATTTGCTGATGCTGCACCTAACTCAACCGAAGTTGCTCGTTCAAACCCGATCACATCACCACAATCGTCAGCCCCTTCAACGGTAACTTGACGGTTATCGGCACTGGCGGTGACTAACAGCGCATAAATGGCGTTACCTGTTGGCGTGTTGAGCGATACCGTCCACGAACTGGCATTGTCGGTTGCCATACAGCTCGGAACAGTCGTTCTTTGCTCGTCAGTGGTGAAATAGACAATGTCGTCTTTCACCTTTAGTGAAGTTAAATTGCTCGCTGCACTAGCTAGGGAAGGCAGTATAATTGCACTTGTTAACAATACAGTTTTAGAAAAATGCTTAAAAAAAGTGTTCATGACTTAAGATCCTAAAAGTATTTCAATGGCTTGTGGGCGCTCGATGCCCTGCTGAGCTTGGCAATCATTAGCGCCACTAATCTCCACAGTTTTATTGCCGCTGTGAGCAGCAATTGCAGCTCGGTATAAGTTTTTGCCTTGTGAAGATGTTAGTGAAAACGCCCATGTATTGTGCTGGTCTTGGCTGACACAACTTGCAATCGTGTCAGTGCGGTTTTCACTCATATGAATGGTGACGATGTCATTAGCAATCGCGACTTTTTCAATGGTTTGTGCAGCGTGGCTAGCGATGCTTAAACTTGCCAATAATAAGGTTAAGGTTGTTTTTTTCATTAATTGATCTCTCCATTGCCATTAGAACTTGCCACCGGCGTTCCTAAAATATCGGTATGAATAAAAATTATGTTACGGCCAAGTGATTCAACAAAACCACCGTCACTATTTTGAATCAGCACAAGTTCGTTATTGCCATCTGATAGGGTTAAGTCGACTAAACCGTCTTGACTTAAATCTGAAACCGTCACGGCATAGCTACTCAAGCTAAAATTGTTATAAGCATCGAGTGCTTGCCATGCCTCTTCGGTTAACGGGCTAATTTGCCATTCACCATTAACTTGTATTAATGAGAGGTAGCGCACCCCCGTTTCAGTGGCAATTACCACATAGTGGGTATTACCGCTTTGCATTACCCCCGATACGTAAACGTTGAGTTCGGCTTTGTCTTCACCACATTCGCCATCTACCTCGCATGCTTTTATATAAAACAAATGCTTACCTGGCATATAGATTTGACGGCTGTGCTGTGTCGCCTCGCTATTTTGCAAAAAGACAACATCTGCGCCACTGGGTTTAAGTACCCCAAGGTTGTAAGTCACCGCTTGTTGGTAATTTCGACTCATGGCCCAGGTAAAGTTAACCACATCACCAACACTAATATTGGCGTTATCGACGGTAAATGTTTGCGGTGCTGGTGGTGGCCCTTGCACAGTCACATGTACTTGCTGAAGTTGTTCACTGCAGCCCTCGGCGTTACATGCTCGAATATCAATAGTTTGGGTGCCGATACGTTGAATGCCCGTTATACCACCACGACTAATCGCATGAAATTTAACGTTATCTTCCCATAAAAATCTAGGAACAGAAGGATAACCATCGCCACTAGGCTTGGTGACATGAAGTTGATAATAAAAATCTTTGCTGTAGTTATCAGGTCGATCCCAAAATAATTGAATCGATTCGCCCGGCTCGATGGTGGTTTTATCAACGATAAAGTTATTTACCGTCATTGGCTTTTGCGTTAACGGGTAAATACCGTTGGATACTCGAAAACGCCCTCTGCAACCTGCCCAGCGACACGCTTTAACGCGATACTTGGTTCCCGGTGTTGCAACGCCATCAAAGGTTAATGACGTGCCTGTAAAAACGGTTAAAGTGGTTAAGTTAACCCCATCATTAGCGACATAGGTGCGCTGAGGGTCGCCGCTTTGTGGCGTGATTGGTTGCCAAGTCACACCGTTATCGGTACTTTTTTCTAACAAATATCCTAATGCTGAAACCGTTTCTGACCAATCGAGGTAAGTATTACTATCATCAACTTTTACGGTTAAATGATATGGTTCACGAACGATAACCGTTGTCGCGGTAACATAACCAGACGCTGGGCAATTACCAATATTTGTGCAGGCTATACGAAAATCATAAATTCCCGTTTCTAATGGCACGTCGCTTTCAAACTCAGTATCAACACCTCGATAAAACGTTTGCCACGCTAATTGCTTACGCTCCTTGTATTCAAGATGATATACGGCATTGGGTTGATAAAACTGACTCCAACCGGTTTTAACTAATCCCGAATAGTTTGAATAATACGACGTTAATGTTGGGTCGGTTTGTGCTAAGCCGCCACCTTCGTAGAGCTGCACATCATCTAAAGTGATATTAGCGTGCCCTTCGCCCATTAAACGTACTGAAAAATATAAACGCTTAATTTTATTTTTAGGCTTATCTTCACTGTCTAACCACACAGCCCCTTTAAGCTGAATATCTTGCCCGATATCACTGGCGTCAAACTCGAGTTTTTGCCCTTCAACACGGTGGTTATAACCATCATAATAGGCAATCGGTAATATGCTGATGCGACTGTCTTTATCGATACTGTTTATACGCAATCGACCGGTAATGGTTGCGCCGTTTAAAATAGGGTAATCTGCCTCAGCATATCGATGAATGTACTGCGCCAAACCATAATTTTCTAATGCGATAGTTAAGCTTTTTTGTTGATTAATCGGTGTACTGCTATCAATCGCCAGCGTTGCCCCAACATCCGCTTCAAACTGAACATTACCTTGCTCAAACCCAGGATCTGCGATTAATGCTTTAAGGTTAACAATCGGTAATACTTTCGAGTATTCATCTTCGCCACATTGCTGTGTAGCACAAGCACGGACACGATATTGTAGTTTTGAGCCCACCTCGTAGGCAGTATTTGTGCTTGAAACAGCGCTAATGCCGTTTAACGCACTTACCTTGGTATTGCGTTTGGCTTTGTTTGACTGAATACGTTGTTGACGCAGCGCTTTGGCCACCTGAATTCCTTGTGTGACTGCTTCGTTAGATAACACCACGTGGTTTTGGGTATGTATTTTCCCAGAATAGTTAACCCCCTGATAGTCAACCCCTGTGCCCTGCCCTGGGTTCATCACTTGCCAGCTTTGACCATTATCTGCGGTTTGCTCAACGGTGTAACCAGCAACTTGAGCCAAATCACTCCAATAAACATGCACGCTTTGTTGTTGGTGATCAAATTCTGCATTAACAAAGCTTGGTTTCTGCACAATGTCGATAGTGCGAGTGATATAGCCTTCGGCTGGACAACCTTCTACACCATCACAACTTAAGCGAAAGGTATAGGTGCCCGAGGCTAAGGTGTTAGCCGTAGCAAAATAGCTTTGCTCACCTTGATATAACTGCACCCACTCACTGCTACCTGCCAACTGAAAAGACAAGGTATAGATATATCCTTCTCCGCCAAAGTTATGCCAATCAATCAGTGAGCTTTCCTGAAAGTTATCGTTTAATAATGGTATTTCAGGTTGCGGTGCCGGCAGCGGGTTTTCTGCGTTAATATAGTGGACAACATTGGGTAGCCACCCTATCGACGCGTGGCCAGAAAAACTCAACGCGAGTAAATTGACCAAGCTTAACGCCTGCAGTAATTTATTCCTTGTCATGTTACGACCCCTGAACTGCAATTAACGCCACAGATCGTGGTCGCTCAATACCGGGCGCATGCTTACAATCACCCGCCGTTTTTACCTCAACCGATAACTGGTTAGCTACCGCGGTAAGTAAAGTTGCATACATCATTTGCCCTGAACGGGTGCTGAGCGCCACCGCCCAACGATTATTCGTGGCAACAGAAACGCACTCTGGGCTGGCTTCAGTTTTTGAGGACTTGATAGAAAAATACAAGACATCTGCTTCAACATTGATGTAATCAACGGTACTGGCGTGAACACTAAATACTGGCAATGCCACTAATGCAGCGCAAGCCAAAGTTAACAATCGTTTCATCGGGTTATTCTTCCTTGAATATGCATGGGCTATTGCCGCAGAGTTCATTTGGGGCAGGAACGGCTAAATAATGTTTTTCATAGGACTCAGCAAAATCACTACAGGAACCATTAGTATATAGAACAGACTTAGGTCCAAACCGGCTACTCGAGACCCTTTTTAGTAGTTCCCCATTATTAAATGAATCATTGGTAACATAGTATGGTGTGCTAGACAGGTTGCCAGTGAACCTTATATAAGCATCACCTTGGCAGCCAGTTTGCTTGAAGTGTAACCTATAGTTGGCTTTATATCCCGAAGTCCAATTAGTGTTATTATATGTTCTCAATAGCGTATTATCTTCTACTGGAAAATAAAAGAAAATATTAAAGCTATCATTTGTATTAAATACTCGACCAAGCTTCGTAATACCATCACCTTTGTATAAGTACATCGCTTTGCCTGAACCGCCCGCGGCACTAGCATCAGGCGTTAAACTGACGCTCTGAGCCCGCTCAACCCCATTAACATCGTTACAGTCATTACCACTGACGACACTTACTGCTTGTTTGCTCGACATCGCCGTTATTAACAGCGAATACATCGCGCGCCCGGCTTCAGTTAACAAAGAAACGCCATAATGCTGATTGGTTTCAGCCACGGCACAACTTGGGATGGTATGCGCTTTATCACCTGCCAAGGCAAAATGGACATTGTTGCCATCTACATTTAAGTAGGAGATTTTTGAGCTTGCTAGGGCAAGTGCGGGAAAAAGTATAAAAAGTAGAGATAAAATACGTGTCATGATATTTTGTCGTTTCCTGTTTAAGAATGATTTATTGTTTGGTTGAAGAACCATCTTGAGTTACGAAAAACTATTTGACGCAAGCAAGGTGTAAACTGCTGGTACATGATTGAAGGCTTATAAATCCACCAGTTGTTAACACCGTTCCATAATCATTACTTCGTGTAGACTTCCAATCTGCACATTGTGTTTGACTATTAAGATCAGAATATTTAATACCACCATTAGTATCTGTATGTCTAAGAACTTTTCCAGACTTAAAAACTAGTGTTTCACTTACACCATAATTCCCCACTTTATTGATTGCGAGTGATTGGACTGCGTCAAACAACCAAACCGTTTCTGAGTGCGGGAATTGATTTATAATTTTTACGTAATCTTCCCAAGTCATTACCCTTGAACCAGCATATGAACGTGCGCATTTTTCAGAAGCTAATAAGTGTGCTCCTTTAGAAGTGAAGATAGTAAAACTCCCTTTGACAGCACCAACATACCCAGCCCAACTTACTACAGAGCTTTTATCTTTTTTTATATCAGGTATTAGGTTAACACTTTGCGCGCGCTCAACCCCATCAACATCACTGCAGTCGTTTGCACTCACTACCGTTACTGCTTGTTTAGTTGACATCGCGGTGATCAACAACGAATACATCGCGCGCCCGGCTTCAGTTAACAAAGAAACGCCATAATGCTGATTGGTTTCAGCCACAGCACAACTTGGGATGGTATGCGCTTTATCACCTGCCAAGGCAAAATGGACATTGTTGCCATCAACATTTAAGTAGGAGATTTTTGAGCTTGCCTGGGCAATAAATGGCACACATAGGATAGCCAGCGATAAAATAGTTTTCATGATGTCCTTTAAACCTTTTTTTGTTTATTAGATGTAACAGGGTCTAAGAGAAAAGTCTCCGCCCCCTTTTATATCACTCAATAATACAGGCATAATATGTTTGCTTGCCCCAAGCATCCGAGTTGCCGTAGTTTTGAAACAATAATTTAGCCCCTTCTTGGCAACCACAATCCTTAGAACTGGTAGCCTGTTGAAACATATAGTCGATATTATTGGGAGACTTTTTAGTTAGTTGAACTGTACAACGGTGACTGGTATAGGGACTTCTCGTATCCTTATAATGATAGCCAAAACCAACGAATTTGATTCCTTCAACTACTGCTATATCATCAGGTTCAATAACAGGTTCTACACTCACCGATAATGCCCGCTCAACCCCATCAACATCAGCGCAATCGTTAGCGCTAACCACACTCACTGCTTGTTTAGTTGACATCGCGGTGATCAATAGCGAATACATGGCGCGACCGGATTCGGTTAATAACGACACACCATATTGCTGGTTGGTTTCAGTGATCGCGCAACTTGGCATGCTATGGGTTTTATTTTCGGTTAATGAAAACGTAACTTTGTTAGCTTCAACATTTAAGTAATTAATATTGGCATTGACGCTGCCATGAAATGAAAATACGACTAAAAGAGCAGAAAATAAGTGTTTCATCATAATCCTTTATTGATAACGTTCAGCGCTTAATTCACTGCACGTTGAAATTTAATATTCCGTTTTACGTTGGTAAAAATCGGCTACATGTTATATTTATGTATAAAATATGTAAATATTTATTGCTTTGTTTTTTTGAAATGCCACGCCAAAACTTCTCGAATATTGGCGCGGCAACTTTCCTCAATTAGTGCAATATAGGCTTACTTAGCAGCTCGGTTTTAATGCTAATCGGTTCTATATAAGGCACATATTCTCGTTGATAATTGCCACAGACGTTACTGGCATTACAAGCCGATACTCGATAAGAGGCTTTGTCTGTGCCCGTAAAGATATCTGATGCTTTGACATCTACCTGACAACGCTGATAAATATTTCCATTATCTGTTGTTGAATCAATAGCGCAGTTTAAAGGCTGCCAAATGCCAAGCTCTGTTTGTTGTTCTAACAAGTAGTGATGAGCGCCAGTAATTGGTGACCATAGCAAATCAACGCGATTAACAACGCCTGTAACTCTACGGTGAGTAAACTCAGTTGTTGCCGGAAAGACAACTTCGCCGACAACAACACACTGTTTGTTATGATAAGCACTGCGAGCACCGTTGATAAATACCGTTCTTACGTTATAACAATATTCACGCCCTTGCGGTAAAATCGGTCTTGTTATGGTCAATAACCCTTGTTTATCAACAGCGAAGTTTGCTACTGAATCGACGACGATGATGTTTTTTAATTCACCTTGTAACTCAAACCCTTGCACGCTTTCATGTTCAGGCATACACCAACTGACTTGAATAGCTTGATTGGCATTTACTTGAGGTGGCACATACATACATGCAGGCATGGTATGTTCGGCTGCGGGCTGGCTTAAAAATGCACTTTGGCTAATAGAGCCGTTATAAACCCGCGCATAGTTACCACAAATATTTTCATCATTACAGGCTGATACCCGATAACCCATATGACCTAACAAGTTAAATGCCGTTTGGTGAAATGCGCTGTACCGCTGACGTTTTTTATTCGCGCTGCTATAGTGAACCGCTTGCCAATCAGATTTGCTGGTTTGAAATTCTAATAAGTATCGCGTTGCGCCAGCCACTGCATCCCAGCGAACTTCAAATTCTTGCGCCGATAATTGCACAAGTTGCAGGTTGTTCGGTTTTGGAAATGCCAGTTCACCAATGACAATACACTTAGCATTGGTAAAATCACCAACGCTGCCGTCTTGGTACCATGCTCTAACCACATAACAATACTCACGCCCTTCGGTGAGAGCATCACGCTCTAAGTGATAGTATCCGTCGCTATCGGCAGTGAATACTCGTTTAGCGATAACATTTTTAAGTTCTCCCATTACCTCGTATTCTGCAACACCTTCTGTTTGAGGCGCTTTCCAGCTAAAAATCACTTTTCCGTTTGGCGGTGCTTGACACAATGACAACGCATTACCTAGCTCTTCTCGTAAACAGTCGACATTATCAAACTGGGGGGTTTTGCCTGCCACTGCATCTTTTACGTAAGTAAACTCTGCTATCGTACTTAATTGCCCACAAAATCCTGTGCTAATACAGGCACTGACATTAAAAGTATATTCACCTGCTTGATAAATCGGCCAGGTCAAGGTTGGCTCATTCAGACCAGTAAAGCTTCGACTCCACGTTGAGCCTTTACGTTGCATTGTAACGACATAATAATTAGCCCCAGGAACCGTTTGCCAGTCAAGTTTGACATTGTTAGTACCTGCTAGGTTAGTAATAACATTTGTCGGAATACCATCAACAATATTTGCCACAGGTACGTTATATTCAACCGAAGTAGCTTGACCACATTGCCCTTGCTCGTTACACGCTTTTAATCGGTAACGTTGTACGCCATTTTGATCGAAAGTATCAATCGTATGAACATGCTCTGATGAATTTATGTTGCCTGAAACCACGGGTAGCCATTTAATCTCAGTATTCGTTGTTTCTGAGCTTTCATTAGTTTGGATTTTGCTGGCTTGTGCACTGTCGCTAAACTTTGAAGATAAAGGTGCTGTTGACTTAACACTTCCACTTGGCTCAACGACAACGCGAGTTTCACGCTCTAAAATGTATGCTGTTGCGTGCGCAACATCTTGCCAAGAAACACGATAACGACCAGCGCTTTGTTCGGTAACTGTTAACGGTTCTGGTGTATCAAGTTGCCGTTCGCCAACAGTAGTGCATACTGGTGTCGTATATCCTGTGGTTTCTTGCGCAAAAATGACTTGCAATCGGTAACAGTACTGCCCATCAGGTAATGCCGGTGAACGATATTCTAAATTCCCGTCAAATTGATCGCCTGCGCCATTGTATATTGGTTGATATACGTTACCATCACCAACATTTAACTGTTCTAATTGATAACCCGTGGCATTTGGCACCTCACTCCATAGCACACTAAATGACTGCGCTGAACTAATAACTTTCGGCACATAAAAATAAACAGGCAGGGATTTATCTGTGTTATTGATGGTGGTTGTTAATTCATTAGAATAGCTTGCGCATTCATTATTGCTATTACAACTTGCGACACTAAACTCTATCTCACCAATAACATCGTCGGGCAATATAAAGACATTGTCATCAACCCACTGAGTTTGCCATTGCCCATTGGCGATGCGATATCGAACCAAGTAACGGTCGACGTTTTCTTGTGTTTGCCAAGTTAGTACCGTTTGCTGTTCCTGATTTACAGATAAATCAAGCGAATACACATCCCACTCGTTGCGGGTATAACTGGGTTTAACGGTGCTTAACGCACTCTCATCAAGGTAATCGTAAAGGAGTACGGTTAGCCACGAGCTAGCAGTTGCGGCATGGAGCATGCTTGGCATTAAAAGCACTACGCTTAAAACACATAACGCCAAACGATTATTCAAAGACATGGACATTTTCCTTGTCGACACACAGGAGTTAATTAAGCAAAATATTTGTTATTTTATTAGTGGCTACTCTTCTCTTAATACACACAAGTGTTCACCACATAAATCATCACCTTGACTGAAATCTAATGGGTAGGTAACCGTTGTTGAATTTCCTGAGTTATTACAACTAATTCTACTGTTTGCATATCGATAGGATGATTGATAACCCTTACCTTCCGCCTCATCACCGGATTTGAAAAACTTTCCACTATTAATGTATCGGTTTCTCCCTACTCTAGAAGGTTGAGTAAAGTATGGGGTACCCGTGCAATTAGCAGCCTTAAAATAAACTTGAGATATGCCTTTGTTTGGTTGATATACATGAAGCCTCGTTGAGTAATTTACGCCCTCTATTGGTAGATAAGAAAATTGATCTGATCTATCTTGAAAAGGTGCAACAAATCGTCCAACTTTGGTAACACCATCAGCTTTAAACAAATATATGGCTTTCCCTTGCCCGCCAGCAAAACTTGATAAGGCCTGCTGCCCCAATTCAATTCCAGCGACACGCTCAAATCCTTCTGCATCTGAACAATCGTTGGCTGAATGCACTGTAATAGGACGACGATCGGTACTTGCAGCGACTAGTAAAGGATAAATCGCTTTGCCGGTAGCCGTTGTTAAAGATAATGACCAAAGCTCACTATTTTCACTTGCCATACAACTTGGTCTTGTACCCGATTTGGCTTCTGCAGTGGTGAAATAGACCACGTCGGATTCTACTTTTAATGACGTTAACTGGGCTTCAGCGCTTACAAAAATACTTGCGAACGCACTAAAAATAACGCTTAACTGCGTTAACCTTGAAAAAAATGTTTTCATAAAAAGTCCTATAGTATTAAAACATAACCCTTTGTTAGTAGAAATCGACGAACCAGCTCCATGATTTTACTGGGCAAAATAATCATCTACGCAAACAACACTAACCGCTCGCGCACTCGAAATAGAAGTATTAAATAACTAATAAATTAATCTGCATGCAACCTTTAACAATGAAACACCATATTGCTGGTTGGTTTCGGTGATCGCGCAACTTGGCATGCTATGGGTTTTATTTTCGATTAATGAAAAAGTGACATGATTGGCGTTAACATTTAAATAGTTAATGTTGGCATTGACGCTGCCATGAAAAGAAAAGACAACTAATAGAGCAGAAAATAAGTGTTTCATCATAATCCTTTATCTGGCAATGTTGCTTTGCCTCACGGGCTGGTAACAACCTTTCAACTTCCTTGCATAAACTGTAATAAAAATCGCGCAGATACTACACAATTGTATAATATCTGTAAATAATTTTATAAATCGAATTAAATTTGAAGCGTATTTTAAAAAATACATCTATGGTTGTGAACTTAGTTAAACAATTGGGTGATGACCTTGAATAGGTGCGACTAAATTCATGACTTTAGTCAGCTTTTTCTGCATTAACGGTAACACTAACTTTTCATTACTAGTAAGTAATGCATGTTCACTATCGGTAAGCGCTATAACGACATCCATGTGAAGTTGCTGTTGGTTATCAAAACAGAGCACGTCATCTGCCAATTGATGCAGATTTTGTTTATTAGCGTTATTTTGATCTTGTTGAAACTGATGAAGGTAATTAGCTAAGTCATCAACCGTTTCAATCAACAACCTAATTTGGTAAATCTTATCTTCATCTCCATACCAGCCTGCCGTCATCGTTTGAAAATTAAGCTGTGCTTCAAGCTTATTACAATGACTCGCCAAATGTTGATAGCGCGTTTTCAAAGCGTCATTAGCAACAATCGTTATCGGTAACGGTTCAAACATGATTGATATAAATCCTTGTTAAATGGCTGGCATCATTACCGTTTAGACCTTAGCTTTTTTTTATTTCAATAACAATAACCTCAGCACTTGATACACTAAATTGCTTAAGGCTATTATCGCGCCATTCGAGTAAAGCACCTTGTTCAAGCTTTATTGATTGTTGTTGATTTTGCTCGAACACTATACTTGCCCCTCCTTGATAACAATAAATAAATACCATTGAATCGCTTTCAAAAGTTACATGTTCCCTTGCTTCAATACTGGTAACATTTGCTTTAGCGACCCCGTGCTTTGTCATCACGTTAAAATCAATAATTTCACCATCAATTAATTGGCCAGTCGTTGAACTACCGCCATCAAACACTGAGCAATCAAAGCGATCAACAAGTGTATCTACCGATAACACGGCACCGGTTTTCGGTGCTTTATGCGTTAAGGTAATACCATGACCACTTAGCAGGAACAGTTGGCGGTGATAGCCTTCAAAATTTGAAAAGGCGCCATCCTCTTTGACCGAAGCAATACTCAATCGCCAATCAAAATCCGCCATTTGGCCACCGTCATTGATTGCCAGCTCAGTGGTAACACCTGAGCCATTTTTCCACGGTGTCGTTTTAAAATGACTTGGTTGTTTTATGTGATACATGATTTTTCATTCCAAATTGACATTAAAAAACCGCTTAGCTATTCACTAAGCGGTTTTTTATCGTTTATTAACGCTTGAGATTATAACATCTCTAACGCAATTGCAGTGGCTTCACCACCACCAATACATAATGACGCAACGCCTTTAGATAGACCACGATTCTTAAGTGCGTGAATTAGCGTTACCATAATACGAGCACCACTTGCACCTAAAGGATGGCCTAAGGCACATGCTCCGCCGTTAACGTTAACCTTTTCTACATCTAACGATAATTCTTTAATGGCTAACATGGTAACCATGGCAAACGCTTCGTTAATTTCCCATAATTCAACGTCGTCTACTGACCAGTTTGCTTTTTCTAACACTTTTTTCATTGCACCAACTGGAGCAACAGTAAACTCACTTGGTTGTTGAGCATGCATTGCATGACTAACTACTTTACATAATGGCGTTAAACCACGTTTTTGTGCTTCAGATAACTTCATCATCACAAGCGCTGCAGCACCGTCGGAGATAGAGCTAGAGTTTGCCGCGGTAATCGTACCGTCTTTTTTAAACGCTGCACGTAATGATGGAATTTTATCTGGACGCGCGTTACCTGGTTGTTCGTCAGTATCTACGACAACATCACCACGTCTTGATTTAACCGTTACCGGCGCAATTTCGTTGGCAAAAGCGCCACTTTCAATCGCGGCATTAGCACGTGATAATGAACGAATCGCATATTCATCCATTTGCTCGCGTGTAAACCCTGCATCATCAGCAGTATCTTGGGCAAAACATCCCATCGCTTTACCGTCATAGGCATTTTCTAGGCCGTCAGTCATCATGTGATCAAGTACCTGACCATTGCCCATTTTTATACCACCACGACCAGATGGTAATAAATGTGGTGCATTGGTCATGCTTTCCATACCACCAGCGATAGCAACGTTAATAGAGCCTGCTAATAGTGCATCATGAGCTTGCATCGCGGCCTTCATTCCTGAACCACATACTTTGTTAATGGTGGTACAAGCCGTTGATAGATCTAATTCCGCTTCTAACGCTGCTTGACGAGCTGGTGCCTGTTTTAAACCAGCGGGTAACACACAGCCCATGATCACTTCATCAACTTGGTCATTCGCCAAATTCGCTGCTTCTAAAGCACTGCGAATAGCAGTAGCCCCTAAACTTGGTGCCGACACCGGAGAAAGACAACCTAGAAAACCGCCCATTGGGGTGCGGCTAGCAGATACGATTACAATAGGATCGATAGAAGACATTTAAGTACTCCAAGAAATAGAATTTAATTATTGGCTAACAGAGTAACCGAAAAATTACCTTTACGCTAACGTAAACTTACTAGTCATTCGCAGGTCATTCACAGAAAGTGTATTAGAAAATTTCCATTTTCATAGGCGAAGTAGCGCAGATGAATAAAAAGCAAAAACTTTACGTTTACGTAAACTTCATGTAATGTTTCGTTATTGTATAAAATACAGAGTAATTTATGAGTACTTCTTCTAAGACAACCTACTCTATAGGAGATCTTGCCAAGGAGTTTGATATTACCACGCGTAGTATTAGGTTCTACGAAGATCAAGGTTTGTTGCATCCAACACGTAAAGGACAAACACGAATTTATAAGCAAAGAGATAAAGTTCGTCTAAAGTTAATTCTACGTGGTAAACGCTTGGGCTTTTCTCTTGCTGAAACAGGTCGTTTATTTGAACTGTACGATGCAGACAAAAGTAGTGTAACGCAACTCGTTACTATTATGGAACTCATTGAGCAAAAACGTGCTGACTTAACACAGCAACTCGATGACATAAAAGCCGTATTGGTAGAATTAGACGGCCTTGAAACCAGCTGCAAAGAAACGTTAGCGAAAATATCAACAAAATAAACTCGCTGGCATCAACAAAAAGATAATTAAATAGTTAGGACATACCATGATTTCACGTTTTTCTTCTTTAAACTTCAACCTTGGTGAAACAGTTGACATGATCCGTGATCAAGTTAACGCCTTTGCCCGCGAAGAAATTGCGCCTCGCGCAGCTCAAATTGATATCGATAATGAATTCCCAAATGATTTATGGCGCAAGTTTGGCGACATGGGGTTATTGGGGATGACGGTTGAAGAAGAGTACGGCGGCTCTGGACTAGGCTATTTAGAACATGTTGTTGCTATGCAAGAGATTTCACGCGCCTCTGCCTCAGTTGGTTTAAGTTACGGTGCGATGTCCAACTTGTGTTTAAACCAATTACGTAAAAACGGTACTCATGAACAAAAACTTAAATATTTACCAAAGTTGTGTACCGGTGAGCATATAGGTGCACTGGCGATGTCAGAGCCCAATGCTGGCTCTGATGTGGTAAGCATGAAACTTCGTGCAGATAAGCAAGGCGATAAATACATTCTTAACGGTAACAAAATGTGGATCACAAATGGTCCTGACGCTCATGTTTACGTGATTTATGCGAAAACTGACACCTCGGCTGGCTCAAAAGGTATCACCGCCTTTATCGTTGAACGTGATTTCCCTGGATTTAGTCGTCATCAAAAACTCGATAAGTTAGGTATGCGTGGTTCAAACACTTGTGAACTGGTCTTTGAAAACTGTGAAGTACCCGCAGAAAATATTTTAGGTGAAGAAGGCAAAGGTGTTCGCGTATTAATGTCTGGTTTAGATTACGAACGCGTTGTGCTTTCTGGCGGCCCACTAGGGATCATGGATGCTTGCATGGATTTAGTGGTGCCTTATATCCATGATCGCAAGCAATTTGGGCAATCTATTGGTGAGTTCCAATTAGTACAAGGTAAAGTCGCTGATATGTATACCCAAATGAATGCGGCGAAATCATACGTGTATATGGTTGCTCAAGCATGTGACCGTGGCGAAACAACACGTAAAGATGCTGCAGCCGTCATTTTATACTCGGCAGAATTAGCCACTAAAATGGCATTAGATGCGATCCAATTACTCGGTGGTAATGGTTATATTAATGAATTCCCAGCCGGCCGATTGTTGCGCGATGCTAAACTTTATGAGATTGGCGCGGGTACATCGGAAATCCGTCGCATGCTGATTGGTCGTGAGTTATTCAACGAATCAAACTAACGACCACTAAAGTGCGAAGGCATATTGATAAATCAATATGCCTTTTGTTTTAACCACCTAACACCATAAATACAGCTAACAAGGTAAAGCTCCGTGGCTAAAATTACTTCAAAAATAAACACACGTAGCCCTGAATTTATCGAAAATTCAGCGCATATGTTAGAACAGGTCAATGATTTAAAAGCAAAATTGGCTGAAATAAAACTAGGCGGTGGTGAGCGCAGCCGAGAACGTCATTTATCTCGTGGCAAGCTATTACCTCGAGATCGCGTTAACGCCCTTTTAGATCCTGGCTCTCCGTTTCTAGAATTATCTCAATTAGCAGCCTACGATGTTTACAAAGACAATGTTCCAGCAGCAGGCATTATCACTGGCATAGGTCGCGTTGCTGGGCAAGAGTGTATTATCGTTGCGAATGATGCCACGGTTAAGGGTGGTACCTACTATCCATTGACGGTTAAAAAGCATTTACGCGCGCAAGCTATTGCTCAAGAAAACAATTTACCCTGTATTTATCTGGTGGATTCAGGTGGAGCAAACTTACCTAACCAAGACGATGTCTTTCCAGACAAAGAGCACTTTGGACGAATCTTCTTTAACCAAGCGAATATGTCAGCGCAAGCTATTCCACAAATAGCTGTGGTGATGGGTTCATGTACCGCTGGTGGTGCGTATGTGCCAGCAATGGCCGATGAATCGATTATCGTTAAAGAGCAAGGTACGATATTTTTAGCCGGTCCTCCTTTAGTTAAAGCCGCTACCGGTGAAGTAGTGAGTGCAGAAGAACTTGGCGGTGCAGACGTTCATTGCCGTACTTCAGGGGTAGCAGATCATTACGCTCAAAATGATCATCATGCATTAGAAATTGCCAGAAAAGCAGTCAGTAATTTAAATCGGGTAAAACCGGTAGAGATGGACATTAAAGCCATTGAAGAGCCAGCTTACTCAGTTGATGAAATCTATGGCATTGTCCCAAAGGATGCTCGCCAGCCATTTGACATTAGAGAAATTATTGCCCGTATTGTTGATGGCAGTCATTTTGATGAATTCAAAGCATTATATGGCACGACCCTAGTCTGTGGTTTTGCACGTATCTTCGGATATCCTGTCGGCATCGTCGCCAATAATGGGATATTGTTCGGCGAATCCGCACAAAAAGGCGCTCATTTTATTGAGTTATGTGCGCAACGTAAAATTCCACTGGTATTTCTCCAAAACATTACCGGGTTCATGGTAGGACAGCAATATGAGGCCGGCGGTATTGCTAAACACGGTGCCAAAATGGTCACTGCAGTTGCTACCGCGCAAGTGCCCAAGTTTACCGTTTTAATCGGCGGAAGCTTTGGTGCAGGTAACTATGGGATGTGCGGTCGTGCTTATGATCCCCGCTTTTTATTTATGTGGCCAAATGCAAGAATTTCAGTGATGGGTGGTGAACAAGCCGCGGGCGTTCTCGCACAAGTTAAGCGCGATCAAAAAGCCAAACTCGGTGAACAATGGTCTCAAGAAGAAGAACAAGCATTTAAGCAGCCTATTATTGATACCTATGAACATCAAGGTCACCCCTATTATGCCTCGGCCAGATTATGGGATGATGGTGTGATTGATCCTGCTGACACACGCCAAGTGTTAGGTTTAGCAATATCAGCGTCTTTAAATAAACCTATTGAAGAGACCAAGTTCGGTCTGTTTAGAATGTAGGAGCCGATGATGACAGATAAAGTACTATATGACGTTGATCGCTACGGTGTTGCTACGGTCACCTTAAATAACCCAGATAAGCATAATGCCTTTGATGACGAAATTATTGCCCAATTAACGAGCATTTTCATGGATATTGGCAAACGCAATGATATCCGCGTCATGGTATTGGCCTCAACCGGCAAAAGTTTTAGTGCTGGCGCTGACTTAGGTTGGATGAAGCGCATGGCAAATTATTCGCTTGAAGAAAACTTAAAGGATGCCAATGCGCTTGCATTAATGTTAAAAGCATTAAACTTTTTACCACAACCGACCATTGCTAAGATTCAAGGTGCTGCTTTTGGCGGAGCAGTAGGTCTTGCAAGTTGTTGTGATATCGTTATCGCTAGTGAAAAAGCGAGTTTTTGCTTAAGTGAAGTAAAGCTCGGTTTAATCCCTGCAACCATTAGCCCTTATGTCATTAATGCCATTGGCCAAAAAGCATGTCGTCGCTATTTTGTTACTGCTGAACGTTTCTTTGCTGATAAAGCAAAAGCGCTAGGTTTAGTCAGTGAAGTCGTTTCATCAGCCGAACTTGACAAAGCCGTTGATGAGATGATTTTAACCATTTTAGCCAATGGCCCTGAAGCGGTATGTCAGGCGAAACAATTGGCATTAGATGTTGCTTATCAGGATATCGATGAAGCACTGATAGAGTTAACCAGCGAACGCATTGCCTCTATTAGGGTTTCAGCCGAAGGCCAAGAAGGATTAACAGCCTTTTTTGAGAAACGACAAGCAAATTGGGCAATAGATAACAATAATTCAGAAAGTGAAGGATAAGGCATGTTTACGAAAATATTAATTGCCAACCGTGGTGAAATAGCTTGTCGTGTGATCAAAACTGCACGTAAGCTAGGTATCTTAACTGTTGCGGTATATTCTGATGCCGACGAAAGTGCTTTACACGTCACCATGGCTGATGAAGCTATTTACTTGGGCCCCTCACCTTCGAGAGAAAGTTATTTACTTGCTGATAAAGTGATTGAGGCTGCTAAGCAAACTGGTGCTCAGGCAATTCATCCCGGCTATGGTTTTCTTTCAGAAAACGCAGAGTTTTGTCGCCTTTGCCAGCAAGAAAACATCGTTTTTATAGGTCCTCCAGTCGGCGCAATTGAAGCAATGGGTTCAAAGTCTGCTGCGAAATCAATCATGGAAAAAGCACAAGTGCCATTAGTGCCGGGATATCATGGTGACGACCAATCAGAAGCTGTGATCAAAAAAGCCGCTGATGATATGGGATATCCGGTATTATTAAAAGCAACCGCAGGTGGTGGCGGTAAAGGTATGCGCCAAGTATGGAGCGAAGCTGAGTTTAGTGAAGGTTTTGCTGCTGCAAAACGTGAAGCAAAATCTTCTTTTGGTGACGATACGATGTTGGTTGAAAAATACCTCACCCAGCCACGCCATGTTGAAATTCAAGTATTTTGTGATAACCACGGTAACGCCGTTTATCTATTTGAACGTGACTGTTCAGTCCAACGCCGTCACCAAAAAGTCATTGAAGAAGCCCCAGCCTTTGGCATGAGTGAAGAATTACGTCAACGCATGGGTGAAGCCGCGATTAAATCAGCCCAAGCTATCGGCTATCAAGGTGCTGGTACGGTAGAGTTTCTACTCGATAGCGACGGTTCGTTTTACTTTATGGAAATGAACACTCGCCTGCAAGTAGAGCACCCAGTTACCGAAATGATCACTGGACAAGATTTAGTGGAATGGCAACTGCGAGTTGCAGCGGGTGAAAAACTGCCTAAATCCCAAAAAGAATTAACCATTAAAGGCCATGCCTTTGAGGCACGTATTTACGCTGAAGATGCTAACAACGATTTTTTACCGGCAACGGGTAAGTTATCGTTTTTACAACCGCCAGCAGAAAGTACTAACGTGCGTGTTGATACCGGTGTTAGACAAGGTGATGAAGTCAGTGTGTTTTATGACCCAATGATCGCCAAGCTTATTGTTTGGGATGAAAACCGAACGAAAGCATTACAGCGTTTAGCAAAAGCCTTAGCTGAATATCGCATAAGTGGCGTAACCACTAATATAGATTTTCTTTATAATTTAGCGACTTGTCAGCCGTTTATTGAAGAAGATATCGACACCGGCTTTATCGATAAGCATCACGATAAAATATTTCATGATCAAGCCCAAGATCTTGCTTTAGAATTGCCGATGGCAGCACTTTATCTCGTGTTAGCCAAAGCAAGACAAGCAGAACAAGCGGCGGCATCAACAAGCGATCCCTACTCGCCTTGGAATATGACCAATGCATGGCGATTAAATGAACCACATATTCATCAGATCACTTTAGCTCACAACGAGATTAACTATGACGTGAGTATCGAACAGAAGCGACAAGGAAGTGACAGTTATTATTTGATCACCGTTGATAACAGCACCTATGACTGTCAAGGTCGCATCGAAGGTAATACCGTATATATTGCCTGTAATGGACATCGCAGTTCAGCAACCATCGCTCAAGACGGACAACAAATTAGCTTATATCGCCAACATGGTGTGTTTAACTTTACTCATGTGTTACCAGATATCGGTGAAGGGCAAGACAGCGATATCGCTGGGGGTTTAACCGCTCCGATGAATGGCACTATGGTAAGCGTATTAGTGAAAGCGGGTGATAAGGTGACTAAAGATCAGCCTCTGGTCATCATGGAAGCAATGAAAATGGAACATACCATTAAAGCTCCGAGTGATGGCACAGTAGATACCTTGTATTATCAAGAAGGTGACATGGTCGATGGTGGCAGTGAATTATTAGCCTTCACCGCAGGAGAATAATGATGACGCAAACTTTGCCAAAATCGGTAAAAATTGTTGAAGTCGGCCCGCGTGACGGACTGCAAAATGAAAAACAGTTAATTAGTGCGAAAGATAAAGTCGCATTGATTGAGCAACTCGCTGATGCAGGATTACGCTACGTTGAAAGTGGTAGCTTTGTTTCGCCCAAATGGGTGCCGCAGATGGGCACATCTACCGAGGTTTTTGAAAGTATACATAAAAAGCCTGGTGTTACTTACGCAGCATTAACGCCTAATATGAAAGGGTTTGAAGCAGCCATGGCCGCAAAAGCTGATGAAGTGGCAATTTTTGCCGCCGCTTCTGAGAGCTTTAGTCAAAAAAATATTAATTGTTCTATTGACGAAAGTATCGAGCGTTTCACGCCAATAATGGCAGCGGCTAAGCAAGCGAATATTAAAGTTCGTGGCTATGTTTCCTGTGTAGTTGGTTGCCCTTATGAAGGTGATATTTCAGCTGAGCAGGTCGCGCGGGTGAGCGAAAAACTCTATCAAATGGGCTGTTATGAAATATCCCTTGGTGACACCATCGGTGTAGGCACTGCCGATAGCGTACAAAAGATGTTACAGGCAGTGAGCGCCCGAGTAGACAAAGCTCATTTAGCGGTTCACTTTCATGATACCTATGGGCAAGCGTTAACGAACATTTACACTGCACTACAAAATGGAATAGCAGTGATCGATTCAGCCGTTGCTGGTTTAGGCGGATGCCCTTATGCTAAGGGCGCTTCCGGTAACGTTGCAACTGAAGACGTTGTGTATTTATTGAACGGGCTAGGTATTGAAACTGGCATTGATCTTAAGCGTTTGCTTAACGCAGGTTGGTTTATTAGCGACGTATTAGGCAAAGCCCCTATTTCTAAAGTTTCAAATGCATTTCGCGCTAAGCAATAGCGCACTTTTTTACGATTAAGGAGTAAAAGATGGCCGGATTTGACAAAGTAGTGTCAAGCTATGAAGAAGCCATGGCAGGTCTAGAAGACAACATGACAGTGATCGCCGGTGGATTTGGCCTTTGTGGTATCCCTGAGAACCTTATCGCAGAGATAAAAAGAAAAGGTACCAAAGGGTTAACTGTGGTTTCAAACAACTGTGGTGTCGATGATTTTGGTTTGGGCGTATTGTTACCAGAGCGCCAAATTAAAAAAATCGTCGCTTCTTACGTCGGTGAAAATGCCGAGTTCGAACGTCAAATGATGAGTGGTGAACTTGAAGTAGAATTAACCCCGCAAGGCACACTTGCTGAAAAAATGCGTGCTGGTGGTGCTGGCATTCCAGCATTCTTTACCGCAACCGGATATGGAACGCCTGTCGCCGAAGGCAAAGAGTCTCGTGAATTTAATGGTCGCCACTATATCTTAGAGGAATCCATTACCGGAGACTTCGCCATTGTTAAAGCATGGAAGGCAGACCGTTACGGTAACTTAGTCTTTAGAAAAACTGCTCGCAACTTTAATCCAATGGCAGCAACAGCGGGAAAAATAACCGTAGTTGAAGTTGAGGAGATTGTTGAGCCTGGTGAACTAGACCCAGATCAAATACACACACCTGGTATCTACGTTGATCGTTTGATTCAGGGTACGTTTGAAAAACGTATTGAACAACGCACAATTCGCCAAAGCTAAACACGTTGTAAGAGGATTAAAATTATGGCTTTAACAAGAGAACAAATAGCACAGCGTGTCGCTCAAGAACTTCAAGACGGCTACTATGTTAACCTTGGCATAGGGATCCCTACCTTAGTTGCTAACTATGTTCCTGATGGCATGCAAGTTATGTTGCAGTCAGAAAATGGCTTACTGGGTATGGGACAGTTCCCAACAGAAAGCGAAATTGACGCAGACCTTATTAATGCAGGTAAACAAACGGTTACCATGGCAACGGGAGCATCAATTTTTGATTCTGCTGAATCTTTCGCAATGATCCGTGGTGGCCATGTTGATTTAACGGTTTTAGGAGCATTCGAAGTCGATGTTAATGGCAATATTGCTTCGTATATGATCCCAGGCAAGTTAATTAAAGGTATGGGCGGAGCTATGGATCTCGTCGCTGGTGCCGACAATATCATTGTCACCATGACCCATGCCTCGAAGCATGGCGAGTCTAAGTTATTAAAATCATGTACTCTTCCACTAACCGGTAAAGGTTGTATCAAACGGGTATTAACCGACCTAGCTTTTATCGAAATAAAAGATGGAAAGTTTCACCTGTTAGAGAGAGCGCCAGGTGTTTCAGTTGAAGAAATTGTTAAACTCACTGAAGGTGAATTGGTTGTTCCTGAGCACGTGCCGGAAATGCAGTTTAGCTAACCTTTCATTGCTCGTACTTACGCAAAAAACCGTCACTCCAATGTGACGGTTTTTTATTTTTAATTAAAGTAACCTCTACTTTAAATCCGCTATTTTTCAACCTTTCTTCACTGCCATTTGTCTAAAATCTTTAAGTATATTTAAAACTCCACGTGAATAAAGCATGTTTTATTCTGGACAAAAATACAAAAACAAAAATATAAATAACAAAACAAAACAATATAAAGCATTACAAAACAAAAACTTAAAAAAATAACTTATATTTTCCAAAAAATAAACTAGCTTTTTAGTTGCAATTGCGCTAGCCATTCGCGATACTTAAAGAGACGAAGAAAAGGCAAGACACGCGAAAACGTGTTACGCAAAACCACCGGTCTAAGGGCTATCAAAAGTCTATGACAGCGGAGTTACCGAGTTACAATAGGTACATCCTGTGGTTTTTTCTTTTATTAACTCTACTGATTTAAAAGGTTATTAAAATGAAAAAATTATTACTAGTTTCTACTATCACAGCTTTAACATTGTCGTCTATGGTCACTGCACCACAGGCAAAAGCAGCAAACATTGCACAAAGTATTTGTGAATATGTCGCTGCCGATGATAAGAAACGTATGCGTTCTTTTTTAAAGACGAATCGTTTAAAAATTCGTAAGATTTTTGACGATATTCAATGTAATGGTAAAAACTTGTTAGAATTTGCCGCTGTAGCAGGTGCTGTTGAAACAGGCTCGATGATAATTAGTAAATTACCTAAGAAAGTTGTTTCAGAGAACCTAGCGCTAATTCAATCTGGATCGCAACCATTGATAGATGCTGCTAACGAACGTGTAAGTAGCTAATTTGTTAGCTAGTAGGCATTCGTAATAATGTTTTACCAGTTAATAATTCTTTCTGTCAGTTAAAAAAGCCAGTTTATACTGGCTTTTTTTTTGTCTAAGCTTTATCGAAGCAAAGAAATCACGATTTAAACTAGTGCAACGATGAATTTACCATTACAATTAAAAATAGTTTAAGAAAAACAATAACTAGTATGATGTCAAAACGCCAGATTCAACACAGTAAAAATGCATTAGTACTTACTGGAGGCGGTGCCCGAGCAGCCTATCAGGTCGGGGTTTTAAAAGCGGTTGCTCAATATATCCCTCGACATTATGCCAGTCCATTTCCGATCATCTGTGGAACCTCAGCGGGTGCTATCAACAGTACCGCTCTGGCGTGTTATTCTTCTTGTTTTCATTTAGCGGTAAAGAAGCTAGAGTGGGTTTGGAATAACTTAAATACTAACCGCGTTTATTATAGCGATCCCTCTCGGGTATTTGGCCATATTTTTCGCGGTCTCTTAGCAACATTTCAAGCCGATTATGCCAATAAAAAGCCGAGAAGCTTATTAAATAATGAGCCGTTGCGGCAGTTACTCAATGATGTTATCGACTTTCAACGTATCGATACCAATATCAATAAGGGTTATTTAACCGGTCTGTCGGTTACTGCTTCAAGTTATAGTAGTGGCAATTCAGTTAGTTTTTATCAATCACAATCAAATATTGCACCGTGGTTTAGAGCAAAACGTTACGGAAAACCAACGAGGATTGACGCTGAACATTTAATGGCGTCAGCTTCTATCCCGTTAGTGTTTCCTTCGATAAAAATAAAGCATGAACATTATGGTGATGGCTCTATTCATCAGCTATCACCATTAAGTCCAGCTATTCACTTGGGTGGCGAGCAACTTTTTATAGTCGGTGTAGAACAACCTAAAGAACCGCTTCACGCAAAGGAAAATAATCCTCACCCACCTACAACCGCAACAATTGCAGGTCATCTTCTCGACGGTATTTTCTCAGATACGATTCAAAGTGATCTAGAGCGTATGAAGCGTATCAACGGAACATTAAAGCTCGTACCTGAGGATACAAAAAATAATCAAAAAGGCCTTAAAAATATAGATTCAATGCTGCTTAATCCGAGCCATGATTTTAATGCAATGGCGGTTGAATACTTTTCGGATTTACCCATTTCTATTCGTCTATTACTGAGAAATTTTGGAATTAGTAATGATTCAGAGTCAAGTTTGATCAGTTACATTCTTTTTGAAAAGAATTATTGCCGCCAACTTATTAAGCTTGGTTATGAAGATACCATGAAAAAAGAAACACAAATCCGAGAATTTTTGAGTTTATAAGTGCGTTACAGTTTAACAAGAAAATAGAATACTAGCGGTGAAAAAACAATGACATGAACACTAGCAATTCGTAAAGCTACGGATTTAAAATCCCTCATTCTTTCAATATTTAAAAAATTTCCATTCATAATTAAGTTAAGCTTTCTAAACTTATTGATACGAGACACGAGTAATAAACATGAAATAACAACTGATAGAAAAGAAATAGTAACTACATCCATGTCTGCAATCCTTGCACTTCACTCCAATAAAATTTGGCCGCTACTTTACTTATCTTTACAACAAAAATCAATTTTTTTACATAATGATTACAATATACAGTGATGATACTCACGATGTTGCATAGATTTCATAAGGCAAAATCGTATTCTCATTTATCGATTCCAACAAGTTTTTCATTTTTATCGATGAATCTTTCTTTAACAGGCTTTTAACAGACAAAATTGATGTTTGAATACGCTTTAGTGAAGCTAAGTATTCAATAACCTCTGGCTTACGATTGATAGCTTTTATATTGTTAAACCCCGCAGATTCTAGCACAGCAATATAGTGCTCAATTGTTGCTAAATGACACTCCTGAGCAGTTGAGGCGAATGGTAATGGCAATGTGGGTAGCGTATCTTTGCCGGTGACCAAGTCATAGATTGCTAACTTTGAACTGGGTTTTAAGGCTCGCTTTAGCTCTTTAAATAAGGCATTTTTATCCTCGATATTCATACCAACATGCAACATAATCGCACCACTGATAGAATGATTTTGCACTGGAATTTGAGTTGCACTTCCATTAATAACTGAAACCACTTTATCGAGATTAAACCAGCCGTTAATGTGCGAACCTACCTGACAATACTCTAATGAAAGATCCAACCCAATCACCGCTTGGTGATTAGCTAAGGCTAAACGCCGACAAGTACCGGCAAGGCCACATCCCACATCGAGGATGAAACCATCTTTAGCTAAATTACTATTTAATAATAAACGTTCGCTGGCTTGAGGGCCGCCTAAATGAAATTCATCAAGAAAACCTAACTCTTCGTAGGTAATATCATCCTGCGTTTTACCAATAGACGCTAAATCGTTTAAGATAGACGACAAAAGATCGCCATGGCGATAATGTGCTTTTACTGCCTGTTCACTCATCAAGAAATACCGACATTACGTTAGTGCCCTTCTTGTAAAAACCTTTCAATTCGTTCAACCCGCCGAGGTTTTCCTCGAACAATTAACGTATCCTGCGAGCGCAATACGGTATGCTCATCTGGCTCTTCAATTTCAGTATTTTCTCGCTTTAAGGCGACAACAACGACGCGACGCGGATCCAACTTTAATGAGCGGATCGAATGTCCACAAGCGAATGAATCATCGTTTAGGTGAATCGCATGAGCAAACTCGATTCTATCGATAGCTTCAGGACCTAAATCCGTGTGTTCACCTTGGTAAAAGCCATGAAGGTGGTTGTAATGGTTTTTCCGCTCTTTTTGAACTCGCCTGACAATCCTTGAAAAAGGCACACCTGATAGCGACAATACTTGCGATACCAACATTAAGCTTCCTTCTAAGCTCTCAGGAACTACTTCATTAGCACCCGCTTGTTGCAAAATATCAAGTTGGTCATCATTTCGGGTTCTCACTAATATCGGTACATTGGGCGCTAGAGCTCGAACTTTTTGAATCACCTCTAACGATTGCCGATCCTCACCAAACGCGATGACCACTAATTTCGCTCTATCAAGACCTGCAGCATGTAATAATTCGTTTTTACGTGATGAACCAAACAGAATATTTTCGCCCGCTTCACGTGCCTTAGTCGCTCGCAACGGATCAATATCAATGGCGACGAAATCAATACTTTCTTGTTTTAAAAAACGACTCACGGTTTGACCAACTCGACCAAAGCCACAAATTATGACATGATCATGCAAAAGCTTAGTTTCACTTAATTCAGTCAAATGACTGGTATCTGCCGCTTTTTCATTACTCAACCATATCCCCCATTGTCTTGCTTTATTAATCATGTAAGGGGTTAACGCCATACTCAAAACCCCTGAGCCTAGCAATATCGCAGCAATATGATCCGGTAAGACATTCACTTGCCCCGCCAGCGCAATCATGACAAAACCAAACTCTCCCATTTGAGCCAACATAATCCCAGATGCCCAAGCGTCTTTAGCTAACTCTCCAGATAAGGTTGCTAATTGTTTAATGACTATGATTTTAATTAACATAAAGCCAAACATTACCAACAAAATAGTACCGGGTGATGCAAACAAAAAAGCAATATCGAGTTTCATACCAACCGTAACAAAAAATAGGCCCAACAAAATATCGCGATAAGGACGTATATCTGCTTCTAATTGATGTTTATATTGACTCTCTCCTAACATCATCCCCGCAAGAAAAGCCCCAAGAGCCATCGACAAGCCAAACCATTGTGTTAATGCTGACGCTACTAAAGTCACTAATAAGGTTGTTAATACAAACAACTCGTCGGTTCTCACTTGAGCAACTAAGTTAAATAACTTCGGTAGCAACCACTTACCAGTCATTAATAACACGACAACAACCGCAATACCTTTAAATAAAGCTTCAAGCAATGCCGTTGCCATTGACGCTTCGGTTCCGATAGCAAACATGGGGATAATAATGAGTAACGGAACGACCGCAACGTCCTGAAATAACAAAACTGAAACGGATATCTGTCCCGACTTGCGTTTTACCGCTCCACTTTCACTCAACTGTTTGATAACAATAGCGGTTGAAGAAAGTGCCAATACACCACCGATGGTAAATGCACTTGCCACACTTTGCCCAAAGAACATAGCAATCGCCATAAATATCGCTAAGGAAATAATGACCTGTAAGCTACCTACCGTTAGCACTAAATGACGCATGGCGATCAGTTTGGGAAGAGAAAACTCTAAGCCAAGTGTAAACAATAAAAAGACGATTCCAAGCTCTGCAAAGTGCTCATAATCAACATGCTCATTTGTCAGCGCAAACCCGTGATCCCCGACCAAGATACCTGCAACTAGATAAGCGAGAATGGTCGGTAAATGGAGTTTACGAAACAACCATACAGAAACAACTGCACTCATTAGCATTGCCAAGATTTCGACAAAACTACTCAACACTATTCAACCTTAGTAACATATTGATTTATATCCTTTTAGTTTTAATTACTGCGTCAAAAAATCTAATTGCTAGAAATCATCAACCTTGCGCATTAAACGACTAACGCTCTACTCATTATTTCGCACTATTGATTAGGTTGCATTGACCTTCACCGACACTGCAAAAATAAAATAAAAACAAAGAGCTGTCTTTACAGTATAACGTGAATTTCTATCGGGTAAACCATGGCAACGATAGGCGGCGAAAACTTGCCGTCAAAATATTGCCATGCAAATTTCTTGAAAGTTAATTGGTACAAACAATTAAAATATAGTTAAAAATCATACTATTGAAAAACATAAAATTTGGCATGATTCTCGCTTAGTAACTAGTGTTCGAGCAAATAGGTGGTATTATGCAAACGTTAAATATAATCGAAAAGACCCGAATCGATTTTAACGCCTTTACATTACTCAACAGGGAAGATGAGCTAGCGGCGTCACAACAGCTTACTTTAGCCAAAAAACTTCAAACAAGTTTGGAGTTAGACACTATTCTTAATAGTTTTGCTGCAGAAGCGGCAAATCTAGTTAACTTCTCAGGGCTTTTTTTCAAGCAAGGTAATATTACCGCGAAGGCTCGTGGTAGTCGCAATACGAAAAAAGAACGAATTTTCGAACTTAAATTAGATGGTGTCTACCTAGGTTCTTTGACCTATGCACTTAATCGCCCAATCAGTATCGTTAATCGTAAAAAGCTAGAGCAACTGCATCAACTCCTTTTATATCCGCTGTATAACGCTATTCAATATCAAAATGCCATCAAACTTGCGATGGAGGATGGATTAACAGGCCTAGGCAACAGAAGACAGTTCGATCAGCAGTTGAAACGCGCAATGCATCACGCCAACCGCCAACAATCTAGACTGGGTATCATTGTCGGTGACTTAAACAAATTCAAACAAATTAATGATACTTATGGCCACCAGATCGGCGATGAGGTGTTAATTGCATTTGCTGATGCACTTGTTCAAAGTACAAGAGATTCTGACAGTGTCTTTAGGTTTGGCGGTGATGAATTTGCCGTAATAGTCGAAAATGCCTGCGATCAATCATTGCAGTTAATTGAGCAACGCATTGATCACACCATTAAGCGAAACGCTACCTTAAGCAAGTATCAAGTCACTTGTTCGTTAGGTTATACCTTTATGACGCGAGTAGATACTGAAGAGAGCCTATTTGAACGTGCTGATAATATGCTTTACCGACGCAAAATGAACATGCCGGTTAAACTATCCGTGGTTTAATAATCTAAGACCTGATGAACTTAATCGATAAGAGCTTCAAGCGCCAATCGGCGCTCATCAGGTGTTGCATCTTTCATTTCTCGACATAAACGAACCGCGAACGAGAACTGCTCTTGTCCAACAATAGTGACCACATCAGCCAAGTAACCTTTTGCCAAACCATAGGCTTTTGTATAGTGGGCTATGGCATGGTGTAAAGACGGAAAATCAGTACCATTAACCGAAAATGTCTCTTCAATAAGTGATGCCGACTCTATTTCAATACCGTTGACAATAATAGGCCATCCCTGAAAACTTACTCTTGCCTGAGCAACTTCGAACATAAACCAAGCACTACGTTGAAATGATTCAAAATTTCCACCTTCAAATTGACTGTTAGCCAGCTCATCTTGAGTCCAATTTAATCCAATAGCGAGGTCTTTATGATATTTTTTTACTAGGAATTTTTTAACGTCTGTTGCTACTTGCCAGATATTGTCAGCAATCGATTGATGCGCGGCGCCTTGACACT
Organism: Thalassotalea ganghwensis; assembly: GCF_053485795.1. Taxonomy (NCBI): domain Bacteria; kingdom Pseudomonadati; phylum Pseudomonadota; class Gammaproteobacteria; order Alteromonadales; family Colwelliaceae; genus Thalassotalea; species Thalassotalea ganghwensis. The sequence continues at coordinate 174,291 of NZ_JBQRUM010000008.1, read as the reverse complement.
CCTTACAACAATTAATAATCAGCGGCGAGTGTGAACATTGAAGTAAGTTCAGATGTGGGTGAGGAAAAAACAATTCATGGCTTGCAGGTTCCCCACAAAACCAACAACTATGTCGATAATTAAATGGCGCTTCTATATGGCAATATTCATCGCGAGAAAAATCCATAAAACAAAGATCACATTATTTACGTTTTACTTTCGCTAAACTCTTCTTTAACTTTTTCTTTTTGCTTAGCTTTTTCGGTTTTTCTTTCTTACTCGATGAAGCTGACTTCTTCTTGGCGAGTGCTTGATTCTTCTCTTTTGTCATTTGATAACGACTTTTTTTGATCGTTTGCTCTGATTGCTCCGCTTGTTGGTGAACAATAGGGGTTGCCTTATCAAGCTCATATCCAGGCACAACGATACGCTCAAAACGGCGACCGATTAATTTTTCAATGTTACCTAAAAACTTTTCATCTTTAGGGCTAACTAACGATATCGCCGTTCCTGACTTACCCGCTCGCCCTGTTCTACCAATACGATGGACATAATCTTCTGCCAGAAATGGTAAATGAAAATTGATCACATGACTTAAATCTTCTATGTCTAGCCCACGAGCTGCTACATCCGTTGCCACCAACACACGAATTTTTCCTTCAGCAAACTGATCAAGTGCTTTGTTTCTGCCACCTTGAGATATGTCACCATGACAAAGTGCTGCTTTTATTCCGTCTAACTTTAGTTCTTTTGCTAATATATTGGCACTTTCCTTGGTACCAGCAAAAACCAAAACTCGATGCCAGTTATTAACACCAATAAGTTCAGACAATAATTCCCGCTTGCGTGCTTCAGCGACCCAATACACCGACTGTTTTACTTTCCCTGAGGTAGAGTTTTGTTTTGCAACTTCAATCGTTTTAGGGGTGTGCAATATTTGTGTGGCTAGCGATTTAACTTTATTAGAAAACGTTGCAGAAAACATTAACGTTTGATGCGCTTGTTTAATGTGCTGCAATATTCGTTCAAGATCAGACAAGAAGCCCATATCTAGCATCCGATCAGCTTCGTCTAACACCAAATATTTAACATGAGAGAGGTCAACATGCCTTAAGGCCATATGTTCAAGTAAACGACCTGGGGTGGCTACCAGAATATGAACGCCAGCTTTGAGCATTTGAGTTTGAGCGGGCATATTTACCCCCCCATAAATACCCCCTGAGGTTACTGGCAAATACTCACTATACTGCTGGAGGTTTTCAGCAACCTGCTGAGCTAGCTCTCGTGTCGGCGTTAAAATAAGAGCTTGCAGCGTATCAGCATTACTTTTTGCAACGGCATCTAAAATGGGTAAGCTAAACGCTGCCGTTTTCCCTGTGCCTGTTTGCGCACTAGCTAAAATATCAACGCCAGAACGAATAGCAGGGATCGCTTGTTGTTGAATTGGCGTTAAATTCTTATAGCCACATTGCTTTACCGCTTTAAGTAACTCTTCTGATAAACCAATAGCATCAACACTCATAAACAAACTTTCCTCAAAATTCAAACGCGGCGATTATATCAGCTTTACTCCTAGCTGTTGTAATTTATTTGCCATGCTCATCTTGCCAAACACCTTTGGCTAAATTTAACTCTTCATGTAATGTCTTTGTTGGTTTAAATTCAGGTAGCTGACCTCGCTTTACTTGAATGTGATAATCATAGGTAAGGTTAACAACCACTTTAGTTAATAAAAACAGCGCAGTAACATTAACGATGGTCATCATGCCTGTCGATAAATCTGCTAACGCTATCACTTCAGGTAAGCTCGCAACCGATCCAAAAAGCAACATAGCCAGAAAACCAATGCGTAAAAACCAATGCCCAAGTAAATGATCAAGGCTAAGGTATTTCAAATTGTTTTCAGCGTATGCAAAATTGGCAACGATGGAAGTAAAACCAAACAATAAGATCGCTATGCTAATAAAGTCACTGCCCCAGTCTCCTACCTGATATGCCAGCGCTTGTTGTGTTAATTGAATACCGGCAATCCCTGATTCACTATTATCAAACAGTAGTATCAAAAATGCGGTACAAGAACATACCACAATCGTATCGAAAAACACTGCTAACATTTGAATATAACCCTGAGAAACTGGATGCGGTGGATAAGGCTCTGCTGCAGCGGCGGCATTAGGTGCACTGCCCATCCCTGCTTCGTTAGAATATAAGCCACGTTTAACCCCTTGGACGATCGCCGCACCAACTAAGCCACTTCCTGCTTCCTTAAGGCCAAATGCTGACATAAAAATATCACTGATAATCGCTGGAATTTTGTCAATATTTATCGCAATAACAGCAATGGCAACGATAAAATAAATAATACCCATAATAGGCACCGTTATCTCGGCGAAACGCGCGATATTCTTCAAGCCCCCCATAATGATATAGGCAGTAGCTAAAGTTATCACGATGCCGGTCACTAACGGCGGAATATTAAATGAGCCATTAAATGCATCAGTAATTGAGTTTGCTTGTACTGAACTAAAAACAAAGCCATATCCAAAAAATAAACACACCGAAAAAAGTAACGCTAGATAACGATTTTTAAGGCCTTTACTCATATAATAGGCTGGCCCTCCTCGGTAATCGCCATTGAGATCTTTTTCTTTATACAGTTGACCTAACGTACTTTCGGCAAAAGCAGTTGCCATTCCAACAAGGGCAATAACCCACATCCAAAATACTGCACCAGGCCCTCCTAAAGAAATTGCCACTGCAACCCCCATTAAGTTACCGGTACCGACACGCGCAGCTAAAGATGTGCATAACGCTTGAAAAGATGAAATACCATGACGTTGTTGCTGACGGCTAGACTTTAGCAGTGAGAACATATGAGTAAAGCGGGTAATTTGTAATGCCTTTAAACGCAAGGTAAACCAAATACCACACCCGGTGAGCAAATAGATAAGAATACTTCCCCAAAGATAACCATTTATCGTTCCAACCCATTGCTCAATTAAGGTCATATTTTTTCTTTCCTATCTATGCGTTATAAAAAAGCCAGTGTGAAGTCACTGGCTTTTTAGGTCAAATAACGATTTGAATTAAGTTATTTATATTATTTAATCTTTCACAACATCTCATATTCGATTAATTAACATCAAAGTGCTTTGTTTATCTTTTCAACAGAGTCTTTCGCATCCCCAAATAACATTTGGCTATTCTCTTTGTAAAATAACGGGTTTTGCACGCCCGCATAGCCTGTATTCATTGAGCGTTTAAAAACAATAACATTTTTAGCATGCCAAACTTCCAAAACCGGCATACCGGCTATGGGGCTTTTAGGGTTTTCGGTTGCCGCAGGGTTAACGGTATCGTTGGCCCCAATCACCAACACCACGTCAGTATCAGTAAAGTCATCGTTTATTTCTTCCATCCCTAAAACGATGTCATAAGGAACTTTGGCTTCCGCAAGCAGGACGTTCATATGACCAGGTAGACGTCCTGCTACAGGATGAATACCAAATCTAACCTTAATCCCTTTATCGCGTAATTTTTTGGTTAATTCATACACCGGATATTGTGCTTGAGCCACGGCCATCCCATAACCAGGAGTAATGACAACTGACTTTGCTTGAGTTAAGAGATCAGCGACAGCTTCTGCTTTTATTTCTCGATGCTCGCCATAATCGCTATCATTATCAATGACAACATCATTGCCAAAGCCACCAGCAATAACGCTAATAAATGAGCGATTCATTGCTTTACACATAATATATGACAAGATTGCACCTGATGAGCCAACTAAAGCGCCAGTGATTATTAACAAATCGTTACTTAGCATAAACCCTGCCGCCGCAGCTGCCCAACCAGAATAAGAATTTAGCATTGAAACAACCACTGGCATATCGGCACCACCTATCGACGCGACTAAATGCCAGCCAAAAATTAATGCAATAACGGTCATAATATAAAGTGCGGCGTCTGAGCCTCCAGCGGTAACAAATTTAATCATTAAGATAAATGAAATAAAACCAGCCACTAAATTAAGCTTGTGTCGATGTGGGAGCATTAATGCCGCAGAATCGAATACTCCGCGAAGTTTACCAAACGCTACCACAGAGCCAGTAAAGGTGACCGCACCAATAAAGACCCCTAAAAAAACCTCAGTCAAATGAATATTGACCGCGGCACTTTGCTGAATATGACTCAGATTCAGATGCTCTCCTTGCATTTGATAGTAGCTATTAAAACCAACAAAAACTGCCGCTAAACCGACAAAACTGTGTAAAATTGCGACCAATTCCGGCATTTGCGTCATTTCAACTTTCTTGGCCAAGCGCAATCCAATTAAACCACCGACAATAACAGCAGCAATAATAATCATTAGATTATTAACTTTAGGATCGATAAGCGTCGCAACTAGCGCTATGGTCATACCAATGATGCCAAACCAGTTCCCTCGTTCTGCGGTTTGTTGCTTACTCAAGCCCGACAACGAAAAAATAAACAATAGCGCTGCTATCAAATAAGCAGCTGAGATAAAACCTTGTGAGAATTCCATATCAGTTCCTTATTTTCTAAACATCTTTAACATCCGCTTAGTGACGAAAAAGCCACCAAAGATGTTAATACTGGCAATTAAAATCGCAATACCGGCTAGCACTTGCACGACAAGATTGTCACTCCCCACTTGCAAAAGTGCTCCGACGACAATGATCCCTGAAATGGCATTAGTGACACTCATCAGTGGCGTATGCAACGAGTGACTAACATTCCAAATCACGTAATAACCTATTACGCATGACAACACGAAGACGGTAAAATGTGATAAGAAATCAGCCGGCGCGACACTGGCTATCCAACCAAATAACATCGCGGCCAATACCAAGATTCCATATTTGATAAACGGATTGGCTGTTTTTTCTTCATTTGCCACTTGGGTTGATTTTGTGTCTTTGCTCTGAACTGCTGGTTTGCTAGGCGTTGCACTGACTTTTATTGGAGGTGGTGGAAAACTAATTTCATTTTGATTGACCACCGTCATATGTCTGATAACTTCATCATCAAAATTTACGTCAATCTTACCATCCTTATTTGGGCAAATAAGTTTGACCAAATTGACCAGGTTATTGGCATAGAGTTGAGAAGACTGATTGGGTAATCGTGACACTAAATCGGTATAGCCAATGATTTTGACGCCATCTGCATTGGTGACTTTATCAGGGACAGTTAGTTCACAATTTCCCCCTCCAGCGGCCGCTAAATCGACTATAACACTGCCAGTTTTCATTGACTTCACCATGTCTTCAGTGATCAGCTTAGGCGCAGGTTTATTCGGTATCATCGCCGTGGTAATAATAATATCAACGTCTTTAGCTTGCTCGGCAAAGAGTGCCATTTCAGCGTCAATAAATGCCTGACTCATTTCTTTGGCATAACCATCGCCACTGCCACTTCCCTCTTCCTCTTTAAAATCTAGCTCCAAAAATTCTGCGCCCATGCTTTCGATCTGCTCTTTAACTTCTGGACGCGTATCAAAGGCCCGAACTATGGCACCTAAACTTCCCGCAGTGCCTAAAGCAGCCAATCCAGCAACACCTGCCCCAATAATCATTACTTTTGCTGGTGGTAAATTCCCTGCGGCGGTAATTTGTCCGGTTAGAAATCGGCCAAAGTGGTGTGTTGCTTCAATTACCGCCCGATAGCCAGCAATATTGGCCATCGAACTTAACGCATCCATTGATTGCGAACGTGTCATGCGTGGCACCATGTCCATCGCAAGTGTGGTGATTGATTTTTGTTTAAGCTTATCAAGCAGTTCTTTATTATTGGTCGGCGCTATAAAGCTAATGAGATAAGCGTTATCTTTCATTTGCTCAACTTCTTCAAGTGTTGGCGCATTAACTTTAAAAACAATATCCGCTTGCCAACAAGCCTTTTTAGCAACAATAGCAGCACCTGAAGCGACAAATTCTTCGTCACTGATACTCGCTTTATTACCCGCCCCTTTTTGAATTTGAATATCAAACCCTAGCTTTATCAGCGCGTTTACCGCACTTGGCGAGCTAGCTACACGATTTTCACCCTTACGTGTTTCTTTGGGGATCCCTATGATCATAAAGCACCCTCATTCGTTGTTATTATTTTAGCGATCTCTATCGCCACATGATTAAATAGCCAACAGAAGTTGTATCATTAATAACCACAAAATCATAGGGATAAATAACTCAGTCTGGTCGAAATTGCGCTATTAAAGATACACTTTTCATACAAACACTTACAAAGTTATCATCGAAAATATCGCTTAACTGCGCTAGCATAGCGAGCGCAGTTTTATTTAGGATTGTGGCTAAAGGCATTTAACATCAGCACAGGAGGGAAAGTGAATAACGAAACCGTCGTTAAGGAAATAGTGCAAAAGTTTCATTACATTTGGCAAAAGGCAAAACTTGACTCTCCACTTACCCAAAAAAGTGCAGTATGTATCTCAACCATTGATGAACAGGGTTTTCCACAATCGCGCTTTGTCGATTTGAAAGCTGTAAATGAACAAGGTTTTATTTTCTGTACGGCATATGATTCGGCAAAAGGTCAGCAACTGGCCACTAACCCTAAAATAGCACTAACCGCATGGTGGGATCATATTGGCGAGCAGGTTAGAGTCGTCGGCGTAGCCTCAAAAATTGCCGATAACATCGCTGATAGCTACTGGGCTACACGTAATAGTGATGCTCAATTAGCTTCTTTAAGTTTTAAGCAAAGCCAAGAATGGCATCAGCAGCAATCAATGGAACACTATTTTAACGTGCAACAACAAGCGCAAGACAATCAGCCTATTGAGCGCCCAGCTACATGGGGTGGCTATTTAATCACACCAATAACCATTGAGTTTTTAACATTTAAAGAGAGCCGAGTACACACGAGAGAGTTATATCGCCAAAGCGATCAGCAATGGCATAAAAGCATGCTGCAACCCTAATTAATCATGAAGGTATAAAAACGTCAAACATCAAGCAAAAGGACTTAACACATGAGAACAACATTGCTCTTTACATTAGCCACTATGACTTCAGGATGTATGGTCGTGCCAGAAGTGGATCATTCAGCACAATATCGCTGTGAACTCTCTTCTGATAAGAAATATTTAAAAGTCGTCAACCTGTTGGAAAATGATACCAGTTTTTATCGATGGAATGATGAAGTATTGTCAATTATTACCATACCTACGTCGGCGATAGTCTCGAGCGTTTACGTTGCCGTGAATAATATCTACCATGTTGGTGAAAAGACAATAAAGTGTGGTAAATAAATCACCGGAATGTTTTTTATTTCATTATTCAACGACTTGGTAGCACTTAAACAAACCTAAAGTCACTTAAGTGCCAGAAGCGGACATTGAGCACCATAGTCTCTTGTTAGGTTTTACACTTCTTTCGAATTACATTTACGCCTTTATTTTCCAGCTGTAAATTCGTAGCTTTGTCTAAAACTTGTAAACCGTTAATAGGTAAAACTTGATTACCGTTTGAGACAACTCCTACCTTAGTTGGACACTCAGACCAACTAACGGAATTAACCAATGAATACGTTTTACCTCTCTCAGGTGTAAATATATATTTTGATGTGCATTCATAGCCATTAACGGGGTGTATTAAACCAAAAGCTACAAAAATAGGTTTTCCAGACGCCACTTTTACAGTTGCAGGGTTTCCTAATTTTAACTCTGTAGATACCTTAATATCTCCAGCGTAACCAAAGGTGCTATTTTCATCTTCGCGTGAACACAGCTCGTAAATAATTGCGGTATGGGGATAAGGGGCAAGCCCAAAACCATCTGTTTTTTCTTCAGTTTCCAGATGTAAATAGGCAATATCAGAACCTACTGGTTCAATATATTCAAACGAGGCTCCTGAAAAACTAGCACCTTGTTCAGTGCTTGCACACCCTACAGTAATAATACAAAAAGTGGCGAGAAAAAATTTTTTCATGTTGAGTCCTTTCTTTCCGTAAAACCTAACGCCACCATATGGGGCGCATAAATGCTTGGCTAAACTTAGCGACGAAGGAGCACAAGCCAAGCGTTTTGTGTCCAATTACCATAATGGCCTTGTTAGGCATCGTTTTCTTCTACATCCATTAATGTTTGCCCACCAGCCCAATGGGCACCAAAAAACTGAAAAATCCAAACACTCATTGTCTGGGAGCCATTGGAAGCAGAGGTATATTTATAAACAAAATCATCATTACCTACACTATTAAATGCCCAATTTTCTGACATCTTAACTAATTCAGGAGTAAGTGATTGAAAATAATGAGTCTTAATTTGTGCTTTGCTACTAAGAATTTCCCCAAAGTGATGGAAATATAAACCTTTAATACACTTCTCAATTGTCACTGAATGTGCGTTACTGTCCCACAAGCTTAAGTGTACTTCTCCTCGTACTTGATTATTTGCATCTAAAACTTGGGCAGGTTTTATTTTTGATATAAATTCTGCTTTTAGTTTGGTGTTATGGTCTAGTGTACGCATAGCCTGTTCATCATTCCAAACGTGCATACCAAGATGGACCTTAAAGCTTTCATCTGTTTGTGAAGAGTCGTTATTACAATTAAAACATGCGGGAACTGTAATTAGGTCACTTGGCCTTGGTTTCGGAAAAATTGACCGAGGAGGGACATGTTCCTTAGTTGTGGCATTTCTCTCACCACATAAAACGCAACGAGCTTGATTCATTAAGATGCCTAACGCCCCATTCAGGGGCTTTTACTAGTTGGCTAAAATAACGAACGCAGTGAGAAAAAGCCAACTGTTAAAAGTCCCTCACTGCAATGGCTTGTTATATTTTCTTTTTCACCAAACCTTGAAACACATATATTAATGAAGCTAAATGTATTAGCAAAACGCCTATTAAAATACTAGAAACAGTTGTAAACATATTAACTACTTTAGAGATGTAATTTTCCGTAGATTTTTCACTTTCTATGGTTGATTTGAAAACAGTAACAATCTGAGACTTGTTAAAAGGCTCTTCACTTTCAGCTTTTGCAATTGCTTGCTCTATTAAAGAAATTCGCTCTTCTAGATTTCTCGAGTTACTTTCTTCATATTGATTCTCAATGTAATGGGGAAGCCAAAGAGAAAAAGCAGAATAAGAAAACAGTAATAAGGTAGAAAGGCTTAACCATACTATTTTGGATTTATTAGAATTCAAACTCTCACTCCATTGAAAATATAACGCCTTACTAATGGGCGCATAAATGCTTGGCTAAAATTAGCGACGAAGGAGCACAAGCCAAGCGTTTTGCGTCCTTTTGAGTAACTTGTTAGCTTTCCAATTCTTCTACTTTTAAAATACAAGGAATTGGATAGTCGGTTTCTGTATTACTGTGCTTGAAAATGTATGTTATTTCTATTTTTTTACCTATTTTGTTATTCAAAATACTTTTTAGCGAGCCGTCGTAGCACCCAACTCCCCCAGACTCTATTCGTGGGCTAAGACGTACCAAAACACTGTCACCTATTTTAAGTTCCTCAACTGAGCTTAAACTCCATTTAGGTTCAGTATAACCTCACTTTTCACCCCAAAACCAATTATGAAGAGTACCTGAAACTTTCTCGACTTCTCCATTTTTTATTCTGAGGCTCAATTGTTCGTTTTCCTCAAAATGTCCGAACACACCGTAACAAATAATTAATGGGTACCCTATTGCTATTAGCAGCAAATATTTAGCTTTATGTTGGATTTTATGAAGGCCTAAGCTATACATCGTTACAGCAAACATAATTGCCATAAATATTAAAAAAAGCATAAGGGAAAGTGTTTTTAAGTTTTCCCACCACAAGCTAAATTCGTAGATATGCCCTCCGGAAAGCTAACGCCCCATTCAGGGGCTTTTAATTGTTGGCTAAAATAACGAACACAGTGAGGAAAGCCAACTATTAAAAGTCCCACACTGCAATGGCTTGTTATGTGTTTACCTGATATAAGTCAGTTTTTCTCTAGACTTTAAATAAGCACGCCCCAAATATAAAACTAAAGTTAAAACAATGCCCAGCCAAAAGTTACCAAATAAAGACAATGAACTAAAAGCAAGTAAAACTGCTGTAATCAACCAAGTTATGTAAAGCAAAGCTTGGAGAATCGGATTTTTGGCCTCCGTTATAGAGACAATAGCATGACAATGTTTACAATAAACGACGCCCACAGGAACGCCCACATAACTCAGAATAAGGCGAGCTCTAGAAATACTATTTTCTTTGCAATGAGGACAATCCATAACTTAAACACATAACGCTTATTATCGAGAAGTACACTTTTGCATTTTGTGTAAACCAAAATCAAAATTAAACGCATCGATAATAATATATTGATTTATATTGAAATATTCCATCACATTAATTCCATTCTTGCAAACTAATTGAAAAACAAAGCGAGACCTTATTTAACGAGACTTGCTTTACTTCCTATTAAATACTATAGCAGCCTTAATTTATAATTATAAATCAATAAGTTATTTATTTTCATAGAAACAAAGCGAGAACTAGAATATTTATTTAATAGGAAGGTAATCCTTGCTGTTTGTAAAACCCTTATTATACCTGTATGTCAGTACAGTGCGTTAAAAAGGTCATCCCAGTGGCGAAATCACCTTTTTATTGAGTCGATTCGAGAACACATTTCGATAAGCCTTAGGGTCTAAGGCTGAAAAAATCTTATTTCTATTGGATTAGATATTTCATCTAAATTATTTGCCGTGACTCTAATAATATTTTACGTCTCAAAGTTATCTAGGTCTTCATTAGATTTATCAACGTTCGTTATTCGCTCTTCACCGCCTGTCAAATATAAGCTGCTGCAACTAAGATTCTGTGCTCTTGATATCCTTTATTTCTTGTTTGGCCCTTTGAACTAGTTGCTCTTTCGTTTTGCCATGAGGCACTGGTTTTCTTGATTCGGGATCAACTTTTACAAAGACAATATCATCGGCAAAACAAATGGTTTTCTTTGTCGCTTTGTTGCGCACTAAACAACTAATGGTAATTGAGGTTCGTCCAACGGTTTTAGTTTCAAGACCAAACTCAACAACATCGCCTTTATGTGCAGGAGCTTCGAAACTAATTTCGCCAATATGCTTAGTAACCAAAAACTTGGTTTCTAATTGACATATAGCGTAGATAGCCGCTTCTTCATCTATCCATTGAAGCACTCGGCCACCAAAAAGTGAGCTACCATAATTAAGATCACTGGGCAAAACCAGTCGACGAGATAAAAAACGCATATGATTTTTCTTATTAATTAAAGTAACTTAGAGTATAGCGAAAGAAAGCCCATTGAGCACGTCTTGCTAATAGGCCTGGAATAAAGTTAGCTGTATCATCTTACTCTCTGCGTATTTTCTCTCGCTTATGTTCAACACGTACTTTGTTATGAACAGGCTTTACATGCTGACTGCGATGAGGTTTATGCGCCTTAGGCTTTACCTCCTTATTGGTTTTAGCAGTACTTTTTGCATTAAAACCTGCAGCTTTCTTTTCTCGCTGATGAAATTCTCGCTTTTGCTTGTCATACGCTTTCTCAGCTTTTCGTTGTTTACGAAAGTGATCTAAGTTAGGTTTCGACTCTTTATGTTTGAAGCGCGAAGCGTTGTTCTTATCAACGTTCTCTTTATGTTTCGAATAAGTGCTATGCCCTTTAGTTCGATAAACGTTATCAGAGCTTTTAGCTAACTTTTCTGAAAATTTACGCTGCTTTTCTAGCGAGTGATGTCGCGTTTTAATCACCTTCGTCTGTTCTTTGTTCAAGCGATGAATCGTCTTATTTGAGTAAGCTGCTCGACTACTGGCGTATTTCTTTTTCAAATGGCCGCTGCTATACGCAACGCCTTTACGGTGCTTAGGCTTATGATACCAACGCTTGGCATGATGGCTTTTAGCGATCCTTCTACTTGAGTGATAACGACGTGTTGAGTGGTGATCAACAACAATGTGATGATTGTGCCAATGAAAAGCGCTAAAAAAGAAGTTTACGCCAATATGCACACCAACATCCCAGTAAAAACGACCACGATGATAAGCATAGTGATGAGGTCTATGCCAGTAAACCGGTGGGTAATGTGTCCAACGCCAGTGGCCATAAACATCTCGAGCATCATAATAAGGTACATACACTACTCTTTCTTTAACGGGCTCAATGATAATCGTTTTGTGCTCTTTAATAACCTTAACATTATCCATTTCCGCCAAGCTACCCGCTTGTTCAGCTTGTTGTCGCAAGGTCTGAATCATGGCTATAACCTGCGCTTCATCTTGTAAGAATGCATCGCCTAAACTTTGCATCCAATCAATATCCTCACTTAAGCGGTTCACTATCAAAGGAAAAGGAAGTAAGGCTTTAATACTTGCATCCCAATCTTTATATTCCCCTTGTTTTATGATTTCCGCTTTCGATAAAGACTCCCGTTGTGACAGCCAACGCTCAGCTTCAATAACCTCGAGCGGATAAGTTGACGCGATCAAGATATGGGTTAATAGCGTATCTGGGTACAGTGCAATCGGTGCTAATAATTGCGCGAGTTCAGCATCAGAAAAAATGACTTCTTCGCTATCTTGAGCCTGTGAAAAGCTACTGAAAATGATAAACAAAAAGATCAGAAGCCATTTAGTTGGAGTAAGTGGTGTTGCTGTTATTTTCATACGTTCACCTTGCATATCGCAGTAATAGTTGACGATATCGATAGAGTAACCAACGTAAACTGAATTAAAGCTGAACAGTTTTGGCAACCAATGCCACGGTTTATTGAAATTGATAAAAAGAGAAGTGTACCACTTGAAATGGTACACTGTTTATGGTGTACTACCTTCGGTGGTACACTCATGACAAAGTCAAATTGGTTACTAAGATGATTCAAATAAATGCCGGAGATTCGCGGCCAATCTTTAAACAAATTGTCGATGAACTTCACCTAAAAATAGTAAAAGGTGAGCTGCCACCGGGAAGTAAACTTCCTAGTGTACGTGGCCTAGCAATTCAGCTAATGATCAATACCAATACAGTTGCCAAAGCCTATAAAGAGTTAACTGCCTTAGGTGTTGTCGAGTCAAAAAGCGGATTAGGATTATTTACTTGCTCGCCTAAACAAAGCGCAACGGAGCAAGAACAAATAAAACAATTAAATGAAGCCTTGACGTGTTTTATTGCTGATATTGCCGGAACAACTTTGGATAAAGAAACCGTTTTAGACTTGATCGATAAAGAACTCAACGAACTTTATCGAAATAAATCTAAAAATTAAAACAGGAAGAAACCTATGAGTGATTACGTCATAGAAACTGATAATCTGTGTAAATACTATGGACAAAAACAAGCCCTGACAGACCTTTCCGTAAAAATATCTGCCGGAAAAACGACCGCAATTGTTGGTAGCAATGGCGCAGGGAAATCCACTTTATTTAAAATTTTACTGGGTATTATGGCGCCATCTAGTGGTAAAGCTAAGGCGTTAAATTGCCCGACCGAATCGTTAACACCAAGCATTCGTGGCGAAATAGGTTTTGTTAATGAAGAGCATTCACTCCCCTATTGGATGCCGATTGACAAACTCGTTTCGATGCAAAAGGCCTTATATACAAAGTGGAGTGACGATATTTATCACAGCGTAATTGCTTACTTCAACGTCAGCCAAAAACAAAAGATTCATCAATTATCTCGCGGTGAGCGCGCTGGTGTTAACCTCGCGATGACATTAGCACAACAGCCCAAGCTACTTTTATTAGACGAACCTACTCTTGGCCTAGATGTTATCGCTAAAAGAGCGTTTTTAGAAGCGTTAATAACTATTCAAGACTCAACGCCATGTGGCATCGTCTATTGCTCGCATTCAATGGATGAAGTAGAGCGAGTTGCTGACGAACTCCTTGTTTTAGAACGAGGAAAGTTAAGGATTCACTCAACCCCTGATGAATTTGTTGAACGTGTTGGTGCTTGGATGGCAAATTTTGACCATGGCCTTCCTAGCAAAGAGCAACTTCCAGGCCTTTTAACCGTTAGTCGAATTGATGACGCCTATCAGTTAGTCGTGCTAGATCAAAGCGAAGATTACCAACAACATCTGCAAGAACTTGGCGCTTCAGACATTTTTAAGATACCCGTTAATTTAGAAAAAGCGATAAATAGCATTTTGGCTCAAAATCACGCTTGCACAGCATAATAGGAGAAACAAATGAAGCATATTTTTATTTGCGAGTGGATTAGATACAAAAAACTTACGGCTGTCTTAGCATTGCTCTACTTACTTTGTCTTGTGTTTTTAAACGCTAAAATTCCGCTTTATCGTATGAGTGAATTGGCCTTTATTTTATTGATCATTATTCCTAGTTTATTTGCTGTAGTCATCGGCGTGATCCAATTCATCCACTACAAGAAAATGAGCCACTGGACGTATCTAATCCATAGACCAATCTCACTTTTTAACATTTTTATTGGTATGGTGTTAACCTTCATCACCATGCTTTTTGTGATTGTTTTGGTACCGGTAAGTGTTTACTTGCTGATCCTTGATATCAACAATCCACTATTAATAGAGCCTAGACATTACTTAATTGTATTATATACCTTTCTGACGACAATGAGTTTTTACTTTGCTTGTGTCTTTGCAACCTTACACCCTAAAAAACTTGCTTACTGTGCCGTGCTGCTGCCATTTGCAGTGCTTGCTGCAGAAATAAAAGGCATAGAACAGTTCGTACCGATGGGAATAATGATGTTGGTGCTGTTCTTGTTAGCTTGGTCTACATTTAAAGTTAATTTACAAATCAACTTACGAAAACCGTTATCCGCGCTTTCAAGCAATATCCTACTTCAATACAGTATTTTTGCCGTGCTTAGCTTCATCGTTTTTGAAATTGGTCATCTTGGCATTAGTCTAACTAACAATAATCTGTCTTCAGAAGCAACGACTAACTACTATACCAACACTTACGTAATGGATGATAAAGAACGAATGCTATGGAATATTCATGGCGATCAACACGAGGAACTTTCAGCGCTCAAAAATGAAATAGCATTAGCTACTTTTTCTAGTTTCTCGACTGGTCATTTATCAAGATTACCTAAGCCTTATAAAAATCAACCAATTATGGACGACAGAGGCATTTCATTTTACGATAAAACACGCCAAGTTCGATGGAACTTTTCTCATCAAAATATGTTGTTTGTCGGGATGGACAAAAATAACAATTTTTCTGGCTGGCTTGGCGTAAATGGTCGTTCTGAATCATTAGCCTCTGCGGTTCCTTTTAATAGCGTCCCGTTGATAAACAAAGGCTACGTTATTCTTGCCAAAACGCTAGCTCAGTTTAATGAAGTAACAGAAACATTTGATAGCAAGCTAAATATCAACTCAGAGCAACGTATTGAATATTCTCCTTTGGTTGGTTCTAATTTCGTTGCTGTGATTTTAACCAATGAAATTCAAATATTCTTAAAAAGACAGTTTTTCAATAGCACACAGATCATAGAGCCCATTGCAATCGTTCCTATTACTGAATCGATAGATGACCTAAAACAAATCACCTTTGCAGAATTATATGATGGCCACTTAGTATCAATCATATACGGTACGACCAAGTATGGAGTATTTGATAGAGGAGCTGCCGATATCAAAAACGGCTATGTGGCTACCTATAAAACACTTTATGAAGGCGAAGTTGTAAAAGTGACTGAACGTCAGTTATCTCAAGGCTGGCCAGACTGGATGTACTATCGAGATTTTATGATTTCGAACCTTTACGCAAGCATTAAATTTGGCCTAATCAAAGATATCCCCGTGAAACTACCACTGATATTTCTTTATATCTCAATAGCGATAACCTTTGCTGTTGCACTCTTTGCCTTTGTATTAATGAGGCGCTCTACAAAATCATTGTTAGAAAAAACTTGTTGGGTAGTAGGCTCTGCATTAGCTGGCATCCCGGGCGCTATTGCTTGCTGGATGTTATCTGATTGGCAGCCAGAAGGTAACGACACCCAAACGAAAAGTTAGCTCAAACTTCAACTTATCTAAACGGCGCAATTACATTTGCGCCACTAACAGAGGAAATATATGATGAATCACCCAATCAAATGGGCGAGGATGCTTTGCGCCTGTTTATCACTACTAACCGCTGTAATAGCGATGAGTGCCAAGCTTGCTGCTCAAACTCTACCACCTAAATTGGTGAAAGCAAGCATCGACGATTTTTATCAACAACCCAGTAGCCATCAAGTAACTTTATCACCAGACGGTAAAAAGATCGCATGGATCTATGCCATTGACGGTAAATCTGTGCGTCAATTGAAGGTGTTAGATATAGAAACGAATAAGATTGATAGTATTCTCGCATCTCCTTTTATCACCGCTCCCATATGGCATAGTTCTAGTGAGTCCCTTTATGTCTTAACTGAAAGTTCGTTGCTGTTTATGCCAATAAATAAGCAAGATAAGCGCAAAACCATATTAAAATTCGATCCGACCTTAAAACAGAGGTTTTTTAAATACGATACGGCTAACGAGCGCATTTATTTCAGTGAAGAAGATGAGAAATCACATCGTATTTTTACCTTAAATGAACAAAACCAAAAGCAAGTGTTATTATCATCTAAACAACGAATCAAAAACTTCTATCACTTTCCTAACCATAACGCACTATTTTATACCTTAGCGTTTAACGATCACGTTGAAATCATGGCGCTCGAAAATGGCGAGTTACGCTCACTGCGCTCTTGCGACATGATTACACGCTGCAGTTTACTGGGTGTAAATATTGAACAGCGATACCTGTTTATCGATAGCAATGCGCAATCTCGCCTTGACGCGATTTCAAGATTAACAATCGATTCTAATGACGAAGTCATCTTAATGGTCGACCCTGAAGAAATTTCAGATAGAGAAACATCTTATATTCATCGTGGGCAACATGTATTTACTAGCTTTTTTGGTGACTACCGTCGATTTTATAGTCCTAATAAATCGTTGCAGTCATCACTTGATTATTTAACAAATCAATTTCCCGAAAAGAACTTATCTTTGCAATTGAATAACGATTTATCTCAATGGCTAGTGCAGGTTTCCGCTGGCAATATGCAATTACCTGACTACTATATTTTTAAATCGAGAAACGAGCATCTAACGAAGATCACCAATAAAATCGAGCTTAATTCAGTCAAAATTTCGTCTACTCATTTAGCAAAACCCTCGCCAATGACATACAAAGCGCGTGATGGTCTCGATATTCAAAGTTATGTCTGGCTGCCAAAAGATGTTGATCTAACAACAGCGCCAGTCGTCGCCTTTATACACGGCGGACCATGGACGCGCTTAAAAGGTGAATATGATGTGATAACACAGATTTTAGTGAGCAATGGTTATATTGTTTTTCAACCAAACTTTAGGGCATCTTGGGGCTTTGGCGTTGACTTTATAACCGCTGGCGCCAAAACCTTTGGTAAAGGTCCAACACACAACGATATCATTGACGGTATCGAGACACTTCTGTCAAAAGGCATAGGTGACCGTCAAAAGCTCGCTATTTTCGGACATTCTTTTGGTGGTTTTTCTGTATTAGGTGCGCTTGCATTTGAACCTGACTACTTTAAAGCGGGTTTTGCGTCTGCGCCTCCCGCACAAATGATCAGCTTTAATTCAGACAAAGAATTAAAAAAATCAGGACGAGAACGGGCGCTTCGAGGGTTTGACCGCTTACATCAAGACCGCGTATTTTTGTTTGACGAAAGAAATCAAGCAGAAGTCGAGCACATGTATTCTGTTTCTCCTGAAGCACATAAAATGGCGATAAAAGCGCCCTTGATAATTGCTGCAGGAGCAAGAGATCGAAAAGTACCTGTTGCGGGCGTAAAACGTTATGCATTGGCACTTAAGAATGCTGGAAAACCAATCAGTTTATTTATCGATAATGACGCCACTCATTCATTTAACTGGGATCCTACTTGGTCTTCACTCATTTATTTAATGGAGCGTTTTTTCAAACAGCATTTAGGTGGCACGCCCGTCGAGTCGAACGATAGTCACTATCAACAACATCTAAAGAAAATGGAAGCGTTTAGCAGCGACAACGTTAGTACCCTATATAACAATTTATCGAAGGAACATAGTGGCAGCTGAAATGTTCACCAACTTCAGGCTAAGTTTTTGCTTAACACATCAAAAACTAGCACAAACTTAGCGCCTAATAATGTTTGAGACTGGCTGATAGTTAACTTACCACTGTAGCTTTCAACGAGGTCACGGACGATGGCTAAGCCAACTCCGTGACCGTGTTGATAAGTATCGGCCCTGACACCTCGTTCAAAGATGACTTGTTTAACATCTTCAGATATCCCGCTACCATCATCTTCAATAGTAATATGTAGCTCTTCTTTATTTTGATTAACGGTTAGGTTCACACGATGTTTGGCCGCTTTATAGGCGTTATCAAGCAAGTTACCTAATATCTCTAATAAGTCTGCTTCATCTCCTTTAAATGATACTTCAGGCGCTATTACAATGTGACATTCGACCTGCTTATCTCGATAGATTTTATGTAAACTTGTAATGAGCTTATTTGCACATTCTTTAATATTTACGCCGACCAACCAAGAATTATGCCCTGCGCTTTGTGCTCGCTTTAACTGGTGTTCGATCGTATTGTTGATTCGCTGCAACTGCTCTAGCGATTGCGCGCTTATATTGGGTTCAGCCTGCAACACCGCTAAAGGTGTTTTCAAACTATGTGCGAGATCAGAAAGAGAGTTTCTATATCGAACACGTTGCTTTTGCTCTGTAGCCAAGAGTTGATTAAGCCTATCGGTGACTTTACTTAGCTCTTTGGGATAATGCTCTGTTAAACTGCTACCAACACCCTGTTCAATTTTTCGAATTTCCTGCTCTAAAGTAGACAGCGGATTTAACGTCCATTTAAGCCACAAAAGTTGCACAAGCAGAATCACAATCATTAAGATAAGCAAGCCAACAACAACTTGTTGTTTAAATGCGGTTAATTGGCTAAGAAACTCACTTTTATCTTTGATGATGTGCAGCGCCAGTGGAAACTCACTATCTTCGTCAGTAAAACTCACCGCATAACTAAACAGGAAATGCGGTGTGTTGTTTACCACTAAGCTTTTAAATGATTGTTCACCGACCTCAAGAACGAATGCTCGACTAGGTAACCTTACTGTCAATAAAGATTCTGAACGCCATACTGCTTGAGATAAAGGTATGTTGGGTAATGTTATCGCGGCATATAAACCCGATTGACTAACATTAAACTGATTTTCCGCCAGAGCCTCTGGCATGATCAAATTCGAATTTTCGACTTCTGCTACCGCTAATATAGAATATACGTAGGCACTAAGCTCATTCTCAAGGCTGGTTGACATGTGTCGTTGATAGGCGCTGACGATGATCATGCCAATTACCGGTAAAACAATAATTGTCATTAAAAAAATACTGAGATATAAGCGTGCTTTTAACGATTGTCGAACAACCCCAAACAAATGCTTCAAGGTATCTATCGCTAATTAAACCGTACTAACCGATACCCCTGCCCTCGCAAGGTTTCGATAAACTTCCATTGGTTATCTGGATCAAGCTTCTTCCTTAATCGACGAATAAACACTTCAATAACATTAGAGTCTAAATCAAAGTCTTGATCATAAATATGTTCTGTGAGGGTTGTTTTTGAACTGACTTCACCAATATGCAACATCATGTATTTGAAAATTTTAAATTCATGCGCGCTGAGATTCACGGGAGAATTGTTAACGAAAACTTCAGCGGTAGCGGTATTCAGGGTAAATGGACCATTGGTAATTTCTGTACTGGCTTTGCCAGCACTACGTCGAATCAACGCGTTAAGGCGAGCGGTTAACTCTTCGACATGAAAGGGTTTGGTCAGGTAATCATCAGCACCGGCATCTAAGCCATTGACTTTATCCTGCCAATGATTTCGCGCAGTCAAAATTAGGATAGGAAAATTTTTATCTTGAGCTCTTAGTTGCTTTACCACAGAAACACCATCTAACTTAGGTAAACCAATGTCTATGATGGCAGCATCGTAATCGTATTCCACCCCCTGAAATAGGCCAACTTCACCATCATCAGCAACATCAACAGAGTAGTTTTCATTCACTAACTGACGTTGTAACTGCTGTTGAAGCGCTAAATCGTCCTCTACTAACAATAACCGCATTAATTATCCTTTTTAATCTTGCCAGTTTTAGCATCAACTTTCTTTGAAACCACATGGCCATTAGGCTTTAATAACTTCACTTTGTAGTCTGATTTTTGCTTATTAACTTTAAGCACTTTACCGCCGTATTTCTTTTTTACGACACTCGCCGCTTGCTGTGAGCTCTTAACCGCTTTGGTTTTTGAATTGTTCTCTTGATATGCATTAGCCACAGCGCCAAATTGGAAAGTTTCAAAATTAGGTGAACTTATCCCGAAAAGAAAAACGAATACCGCGATGATTTTCTTCATAATGTACCTACACCAGAATCCAGTTACTTAAACGTCAGTGTAAAAGATAACTCGGTTTAAATAAACAAACTCATGCTAAATATTAACGCGATGCAGATGAATCAAACCTGAACAAAAAACATCTTTCCCGTTCAGGCTTAGTTCATTTTTATTCAGCTTTAATAGCCTTAACGTTATTGTTTAAGGACAGAAGCTATGAAAAACATCACTACCGCTTTAACACTATTAACTTCTTCAATTTTTATCATGTTGCCGGCACAAGCCACTGATCAAGAACAGCCAAAAAGTTACTCTGTTTCTGGACAGCATGCACAGAACTCAAAAGAGCAACGCTTAAAGGAACTATCTGAAAAATTTATCAACAAACAAGACGACCAGCAACAGAAACGAGCGACCTATCTCCCTCGAGAACAACACCAACTACTAAAGCAGACAATGGCTAATAAGCAAACTCGAAAAGCAATGATTTCGCCACAAAAGTCAGCCGCGTTTTATAGCTTCTCAATTTACGAAGGTTATGCGCAACTTATTGAAGATTATGATGAAGATGGCTATTTTCAAACATTTAGTGTCACATTTGACGCAGACGTTATTACTGCTAGTGTCTACGATGAATTTACGGTTTATGCAGATCTGTATTTAAGTAAAAATGGTGGCCCATGGATCCACTATTTTACCACTGACCCTTTTAATATTTATGGCGAAAGTACCGATGATGTTTACGAAGTGTATACCACGTTAGAACAAGGCTATATCACCAATGAATATGACGTACTGATAGATTTATATGAAGTGGGTTATGAAGACGTTGTTGCCAGCTATAGTAGCGATGATACTAATGACTTATACGCGCTTCCATTAGAAAGTAGCGATTATGACCCTGAATATGTCGTATACCATAGTGAAAGCCATGGCCATGGTGGCAACATGCCTTTTTCACTTCTCGCGTTACTGAGCTTTATCATGATATATCGTCGCCTGCACATGACTAAAACAAAGTAAAAGGTTAGTGCATGTTAAATTTTCCTTTAGCGGGCCCCTCCGCTATAGGAAATTTTTTATAGTAATTTTGGTTACTTAAGTTAAACTTAATAACATAGTTAACAAGCTCTTACGGAAATTGCGCTGATATGAACAATAAGACAAATGTACCTTTTTGGTTTACTTTAGCAGCAATTATCGCCATTTTGTGGAATCTTATTGGCGCATTTGCGTTTATCAGCCAAGTTAACTTAGCTCCGGAACAACTTGCGACCATGCCCGTAGAACATCAAGAATATTATAACACCATGCCTTTGTGGGCAACGATGGCTTTTGCCATTGCTGTCGGGAGTGGAGTCCTTGCGAGCATAGTGTTATTAATGAAAAAGCAATGGGCATTGCATTTGTATGGGCTATCAATTGTTGGCATTGTTATCCAAAATGTGCATGCCTTTCTAATAGCTGATGCTTATCAAATTTTAGGGCAAGAAAGTCTTATTTTACCCTCGATTGTTTTTACCATCGCAATACTGCTGTTTTGGCTTGCATTCCATGCTAAGAACAAAAATTGGTTAAGCTAGGGTCTGTTGATCTTTGTTTTATATTTGTGCTGAGTGATAAAATGACGTTAATCAAGGCTATAACTTAGAAGTTTAGTGAGCTAAATGATAGGTTTTTAACGAAGAGTAACGCCATTTTAGCTTCAGCCCTTCGGGCAATGGCTATTTTTAATACTAGCGTCATTAGCATTCGCTTATTTGGAATAACCAAACATCGCTCACGCTGCTTTGCCATTATCAAAAATAACCTATTGCAAAAAAAATAAACAAAGGTCAACAGACCCTAGCCAAAGCGAAATTAAAATAGCCGTTGTCGATATTTTTTTAGATAATAATTGATAAATGTTGCTTAGGTTGAATGACTTCGCAACCATTCAACCACCTCCGGAAAATGATCTTTAGCACATGAAGTACTGGTTAAAATATCAATGTGATCATAATCATGTGCATTGCCAGCTTGCTTTGAAAGTACATTAAATTTCGCTTGATTTAAGCCACATTCTTTAATAAAAACTTCTACGTCTTTTGGATTGCCAAGCACTTTATCTTTTGCGCCAGTAAGGTGCCAGGTTGGCGGCCATCTAAGATTCTTAGCTGCCTGATGATAATTAAATTGATCGAAATGATCATGCCAACGACTTGGCTTTACCCAGCGAATAGAGTCCCTCAAGAAGTGTGCTGTCTCATTCTCTGCGCCGATCCTCAATTTTTTAGCATTTAAATAGCCTGATTTTTTAGCAACCTTGGGTGCAACAATATTCCAAAATAGGTCAACTTTAAGTAGCTTTTCAAGGTTTTTGGTGTATATCGAACGTTTGGTTCCAAAGCATATTTGACTTGCTACGCGTTTAATTAAGTCTGGATAACGAATCAAACTACAGGCAAATAGCACTCCCCCCCAAGAATGGTTGATCACATGCACAGGTTGACGATTCATACTACCTACCTTTTCGATAAATAGCGGAATATCTCGAGTAATCGCTTCAAACTGGCCATGTTCAGGGTCATCAGCAATCGCGGGCGTGCTTTTTCCTTTCCCTCGAAAATCAGCGACAAACACATCAAAACCTTGCTCAGCTAAAAAGCATCCTAGCCCTTTACCTCGTTCAGTATAAAAGATCCGTCCATTCTCTATCGTACCGTGAAGCATTAGCACTGGTATGCCACCAGGTTGACACCATATATGACGTAAATGTAATAAATGGTGTTTATCCTCAATAAAATACGACTGTTGATTCATGTTAACTAAACTGGTCTGACCAAATAATGAAACAGTAGCTCGAAATGGCCTAACCTGCAACCACTAATACTTTCGCAATAAGCAAATACATTGTGACAACTTACAATTTAAACCGGCTAACGACAGTGTTCAGCTCTTGAGCGTTGTTGGTCAGGTCTTGACAGCGACCTTTCATACTATCGGCAGCTAATTGGCCTTTTTCGGCCATTTGCTTAAAGCTTTCAATTGTTGCAGACATTTCAACAGTTGCTTGAGTCTGTTCTTCAGTTGATTGCGCGATGTATTCGTTTTGCTCTTGTACATCCGTTATCTTTACTAAAATATCTTTAAATATTTCACTGATGTTATTCACTTGCTCTACCGTAAGGTGCATTTGTTGCTGGCTTGAATCCATTACAGATTCAGCTTGCTTTGAGCTCGATTGAAGGTTTTCAATCATTTGTTGAATGTTATTAGTCGACTCTTGAGTACGACTCGCTAAAGTTCTCACTTCATCTGCAACAACCGCAAAGCCTCGACCTTGCTCACCTGCGCGCGCTGCTTCTATCGCAGCATTAAGTGCTAATAAATTAGTTTGCTCAGCAACCCCTCTAATCACATTAAGCACTTCGCCAATACTTTCAGAATCTTGTCTTAATGTTGCGATAACAGACGTGGCATCTTCAATTGTCGACGCCATTTGTGCAATAGAATCGACCGACGTCTCAACTCCTTTTTGTCCTGTAAGCGCACTTTCACTTGCTTCTTGTGCCCGCACACTTGCTTCTTGGGCATTGGTTGCGATAGTTTGCGCAGAGTTTGCTACCGCATCAACAATGGAAGTCGCTTCTGAGGCTTTGATAGTCGAAGACTGCGAACGCTCCGCCGCTTGTTCAGTGATCACAGAGAAGTCCTCAATGGTTTGATTTAGGCCTTGAGATGAACCCGATACTTGAATAACTAACTCATGAATTCGCTCGACAAAGTGGTTAAACTCTTTAGCTACCGTACCAACTTCATCATTAGATTTAATATCAATACGTTTGGTTAAGTCACCATCACCATGAGCTATATCTGCCATAGCATCACTAATATCAACTAGTGGCTTAACAATTGAGCGAGTCACAATCAGTACAACTGCGGTAATTGCCGCTAAAATAATGATAATAAAAATAATACTAGTAGTTATTGATTGGTTAACTTTCTCTTCAACAAGTTGACTTGGTACCATTAAAGCAAGTACCCAAGTAAACTCTGGCTGAGCATTATCTAACTCAATGTATGTCACTTCTTGTTCAACACCTGCTAATGTAACCGTTGAACGTCCATTATGCGTTTGACTAATTAACGTTTTTAATTCGCCAAAACCTGAATTTCCCTTATTTTCATCAAGTAAACTCAATTGTCCGTTCAATGGTAAAGGTTCTTGACCATCTACAGGCGGCATGTACATTACTTCGCCATTTTTATTGATCAATAACGCCTGACCTTGACCTCGGTATTTGGTATTGCTAACGATATCAGCCATTGTTTGCAATAAAATGTCCATCCCTGCCAAGCCAATCAGTTCTCCACGACTATTTTTCAATGGAGAATAAATAGCAGTATAAATTGATTGGTCAATTGAATCTAAGTCCATTTTGCCAATATTAAGCGTATCCTTTTCAACAGCTGCGACGTACCATGAACGGCCTGTTAAGTTATAGCCTTCCACCCAATGGGTACCTTTCTCATAAAAATAGACCCCGGTACGATCATGGGCAAAAAATATCGATTTAATACTAGCGTCACTTGATGATTCAGCCGTAAATGTCTTAATCATATTATTGTACTGCTGATCTTCACTGGTATCGTGATCTTTGTCTTGATAAGCATCTAACCATTGGGTAAAAGCTGGATTTCTAAATAAGGTTTCTAAGCGCTTACCCTTTTCGGTGAAAAACGCCATAATTTTATCACTTTCAATTTGTACAATATTGGTTAGCTCGGTTCTAACGCTCTCACGACTATCTTGAGCAAGTGAGCTTACAACGATGACACTACTGATCAATAAAAGAATGGAAATAGAACCTAGTAAATAAACTAAAAGTTTTTTAGAAATTGACATAACTTACACTGTCCGAGGAGTTGATATTTTGAACAAATAGTAGGCACATCCGATGAGTTTGGCAATGACTTTGCTGTAACACAATTGTTTCTGTGAGATTTTGAGTCCTTAAAATGTTGTGGTGATGATAAAATATCAAATCGAAACACGTTGAGAAATTTTCAAACAATAGGGAGCGTTAATCTTTAGCAGATAAGTTTAGATAGAGTTAACGGTATTTTAATCACGGCACTAATGCTAAGCATAGTTGCTCTATGCGCAGAGCAACCATCAAAAGGGAAAATATAGCTCATCAAATCCACAGAGCAGGTTTCTAAAGTCTAACTGCTACGCTATTGCTAGCCACTTGAATAACAGCAAAACGCCATCTCAGCCATTAATAAAACCTTCACCACATACTGAAAATAGCCTTAAAAGACTAACAGACCCTAATTATTGGATCATTTTTTTTAAGCTATCAGCAAATGCAACAAACCTTTCTTTTACCGTACGTTTTAACTTAATATCAATACCGCCAAAAACGACTAAACCTTCGATAACGATTGTTGGCGCATTCGAATCAGCAATTGTCGCTGCTTTATCATCTACGCCACCAAATATACAAAAAGCTTTGGAAACAACATTTACATTTTCTGGAACGTAAATATTATTACCACCAAAAATGCACAAGACTTTTAAGGTAATTTTCTTTTCACCAAATTGGGCATCAGTAAAATCTATATCGGCACCGCCAAAAATACTTACCGAACGTATTTCTCGTGCAGCTGTCCATCGCCCACTACGATTGCTACCACCGAATACATTAACTAGATAGTCGACATCATCAATTTGCTCTGTGGTGTATTGAGGAGCGAAATCACGCCTTTTACTCTCGACATATTGACTATCAGTAACTTCCTCTAAATCTTCGGCTAATTTGGCAAGCTCTAGATTACTTTTGCTTGCCATTGCCGCATCTAACCGACGCTCAAACGCTTCATAGGACAATTTGCCATGACTGTAATTAAAAATCAGTTGATCTATGACTTCTTCTCTTACTTTCTCTAGTGGTCTATCTTCAATGACAACAGGCATACTCTTTCCTTACTCTCTATACTTTTCCAATGTACCGCGAATGCTTTCAAAACAAGCAATTATTACACCACGATAAAGATAATAATTTTAAGCTTATATATCAGCAAGTTAAAAATGAAAACTAAAACATTCCAAAACTAGCTTAGTTGATAAAACCAGTTATTAGTCTTATCCACTATTTTTTATTAACATCCTTCCCTATATATTTAACATAATAACGGCATGTTCACGGCGCTAGACTATTACGCGTAGTGTGTTAGCAAACACTTTAATAATATCAGAAATCAACTAAACTTGAGCTACCAGCTTAAAGATATATAAGTCGTCGTTTTGTATAGAATACTTCCCATTTTATTGATACTCGTGTCATCTACGCTAAATGCTCAAACGTTAATTACTTGGTTAACCGACGACAGCAGAGACTTGGGTGATTTATTATTAGATAAAACGGTTTCTATTAGCACAGACTCGGTCAACTTAGTGCTTCAGGCGTTGCCACAATACAAATTTGATCTTCAATATGCCTCTCTCGCACGGATAAATAATCAGTTGCAAAACATGCACAATGCTTGTGTCGGTAACCGAATAAAAACCGAGCAAAGAGCTAGGGAAAATATTTTTAGTTTACCGCTTAATATACACCCTAGCCATCGACTCTATTACTTAAAGGATAATGTCTCAATACCTGCTGAGTTGCTTAATGCAGAGGGTCAATTAACATCACTACAAAGCTTATTTGAAAAGCTACCATCGAGAGTTATCGGTAAAGCTAAGGGCATATCTTTTGGTAAATATTTAGATCAAGAACTGGCAAAAGTTCCTTTACGCAATATTGCTATTCGATCAGGTGATGATAGATACAATGCGATAAGTCGGCTATTTTTCAATCATCGAGTGGATTTTATTTTAGACTTCCCGACACAGGTTGAAGATAAGATAAAACAATATCGTCAAAGTGAAAATATAGTCGCATTAGAAATAGCCAATAACGACAATTATGTTGTCGCTCATATTGCTTGTCATGATAGCAATGTTGGTAAAAAATTTATTGAAGACGCAAATAAAGTCTTGAAGTCTTTGTATGAAAATAACTCGTTGCATCAGGCTCATATTAAGCATCTTCCACCATCAATTCATGACAGTTTCTCGACTTTTTTTCAGCAAACGACTCTAGATGCGACTAAAGTTGAATAACAACTATTCTTTACACTAACTACAATTAATTTGATGTGTATCAACACGCGATATCATTGTGTTGACAAAATAAGTACTAAACGCTTCAGGATTATAAATTATGTCTCTGCATGGACATGGAAAAGACGTAAAATGGCAAGATTTTCTTAAGTCTGGCAATCGAATATTTATCGGATCAAATGCAGCTGTGCCAAACGCTTTGATAGATGATTTGATAAAACACAGCCAACAACTCAATGATATTGAAGCGGTTCATATTTTAACGCTGTCCGAAAACGAGTGGGCCAAGGAAGAACACCAACATTTATTTAAGGTCAATTCGTTATTTATCGGCGGAAAAAATGTAAGAGAAGCCGTCGCTTCTGGACGTGCGGACTACACGCCGTGTTTTATTTCTGAGATTCCAACATTATTTAAAAATAATATCTTACCTCTAGATGCTGCCCTTATCATGGTGAGTCCACCTGATGAATATGGCTATTGCTCTTTAGGGGTCAGCATTGATGTAGTCTCTGCAGCGGTAAAAGCGGCGAAATATGTTATCGCCCAAATAAACCCTCAAATGCCTCGTACCAACGGACATAGTTTTGTCCATCTTAATCAAATTCACGCATGGATAGAACATGAGCAAGCCTTGCCTGAACTTGCTGAGCCGGAAATGGATAAAGTATCTGAGCAAATTGGTCAATACACGTCATTATTAATTGATAATGGCGCTACTCTTCAATTGGGCATAGGTAAAATCCCTTCGGCAGTATTGCACTACTTATCGAACCATAAAGACTTAGGCATTCACAGTGAAATGGTCACCGATGGTATTATTGATTTAATGCTCAAGGGAGTGATCAATAATCGCCGAAAAACATTTCACAAAGGAAAGTCTGTAGTCACGTTTTGCTTAGGAACGAAACGTTTGTATGATTTTGTTGATGAAAACCCTCACGTTGAATTCTATCCCTCAGAACACATAAACTCGCCAGTGAATATTGCCAAAAATGATAATATGGTCTCGATTAATAGTGCCATTGAAGTCGATTTAACGGGTCAAGTTGTTGCCGACTCTATTGGCTATCAATTTTATTCTGGTATTGGTGGTCAAGTAGACTTTATTCGTGGCGCCTGGTTAAGCAAAGGCGGTAAGCCGATCATTGCCTTACCATCAACCACTAAAGATGGAGAAATTTCGCGTATTGTCAGTCATATTACTGAAGGTGGCGGTGTTGTCACATCGCGAGGTCATGTGGGATATGTCGTAACAGAATATGGAATTGCTTCCCTTATCGGTAAAAGTATTCGAGAACGAGCATTAGAATTAATTCGCATAGCGCACCCTAAGTTTAGGCAACAATTACTAGAAGATGTTCGCAAGCACTATTGGGTGCCACCTTATCAAGAATCAAGCCCAACCTCTGTCCCTGAACTTGGGCCCGTTGAAATAAAAAAATACCAATTTAACAATGTCGAGTATCTGTTACGCCCGCTAAGCCCCGCCGATGAAAGAAAGCTTCAAGAGTTTTTTTATTCTCATAATAAAGAAACGCTAATCATGCGATATAACCATTACGCCCGACAAATGACACGTGAAAACGCCTGCAAGTTAGTTAGTGTTAATCAACATAAAGATCTGGCACTATGTTTTACGCAACAGAATGTACTTGGCGAAGTTATTCATGCCGTTGGCCGCTATTACTATATCGAGTCAAATAATAGTGCTGAAATTGCTTTTGTTATTGGCGAAACTAAGCGTGGTAAAGGAATGGCGACGACGTTACTAAACGAAATGATCAAAATAGCCGGTAAACGTGGGCTAGATAAACTAATTGCCTGTGTAAGGCGCGATAACGCGCCAATGCTTAAAGTTTTTGAAGCGGCGGGATTTAATCGTAGCTACAGTGAAGAATTCGACGAAATTCAACTTACATTACCCCTTTAGTTTTTAACTATTGATTGAAACATAATAAGGAATGATAAATGACGGTCGGTGTTTTTAGTCACCCCAAATGTAGTGCTCACGATATGGGAAATCATCACCCCGAAAGCCCTATTCGATTAGCCGCTATTCAAGATCAGTTAATTCGAAGTGGTTTAGAGTTTGTCGTTCAGCAGTTTGATGCAACGCCTATAGAGCCCTCATTACTAACGCTTGCCCATTGCCCAAACTATATTGATTCGATAATCAAAAATGCGCCCAACGAAGGCACTTATAAAATAGATGATGATACCGTCATGATGCCAGCAACATTATCGGCAGCACTATACAGCGCTGGGGCTGCGATAAACGCGGTTGATAAAGTGATGCTCGGTGAGCTAACCAGTGCCTTTTGCGCCACTCGCCCCCCAGGTCATCACGCAGAATACGATAAGGGCATGGGCTTTTGTATCTTTAACAATGTCGCCATCGCCGCAGCTTACGTTAAACAAAAATACCAACTCGATCGAGTGGCAATAATCGATTTTGATGTTCATCACGGAAACGGTACTGAAAATATAATTAAAGACAAAAGTGGTTATCTTTTCTGCTCAAGCTATCAGGACCCTTTCTACCCTTTTAACGTCAATGCCAATTTCACTCCGCCTATTATTAACACCCCGCTCAATGCGACAGCTAAAGGAGAGGAGTTCCGCGAAGCCGTGTCTCAATACTGGTTACCGGCTTTAGCTGAATTTCAACCCGAATTTATTTTCATCTCCGCAGGCTTTGATGCTCATCTTGAAGATGAGATGTCGAGTGTCAGTTTAGTTGAAAGTGACTATCGCTGGGTAACGGACCAGATTAAAGTAATCGCAGATAGCTTTGCCAAAGGCAGAATGGTGTCAGTATTGGAAGGCGGATATGCACCGAGTGCCTTAGGCAGAAGCGTGGTTGAACATCTCAAGGGCTTGATTGGATAACGGGTGTTTTGATTGCGCTACAACTGCAACGAATATAGCGCAATGTTCTGCCAATTAACTGGTACCTTTAAGTTTTAACGCAGACATAATCGCTAACCCTTCGGCATTACAAAAGTCTATTGCTTCGTTAATTTCATCCATAGTAATACCAAGCTCAACCAGTAGGTGCTGCCCTAAAAACGTCTTTTTCGAGTACATGCCAGGATGAGAATTGATGAGTGCTAAACGAGTGGTAATGTAGAGTAATGAGCTAGTTGGCGCCAAATCTTCAGTATAGGCATTGCGATATTGCTCTATCGGCTCAATAATACTTTCTGGCAACTGCCACAGTCTTAATAAGTGGGCTGAGACCTCAGAAAACGTAAAACCAAATACATCTTGCTGGCGCTGCCATGGTGTTTCCTCACTATCGTACTGCTCACAGTACTGAACTTTTTTCTGTTGTGTTGGCATAACGGCAAGTTCGCCGATGTTATGTAATAGGCCAGATAGGAACAAGCCCTCACTATTGGGAAGCTTTTTCTTCTGCGCGAGAAATTTCGTCATCAAAGCACAATCAACGCTTATTTCCCAAAAACGATCCAAATCAATAATGTTTCTGTCCGTCTCAGAAAACGCTTGAGTCGCACCATAGGTATTTATCAAGCTCGAAACTTCTTTTAATCCTAAAATCATCAAAGCGCGAGGTATAGAATCTACCTCTCGCGGAAAGTTAAAAAAGGCACTATTCGCCAGTTTTAATAGTGTTGATGATAACGCTGGATCTAAGGTGATAATTTGACCAATATCTTCTAGACTTGCGTTTTCATCTTCAATCATTTCCTTTAGGCGCAAATATACATCAGGCAATGCACATAACTGCTCCGCTTCTCTAGCAAAATCTAAGGCTGTCATTGTCATAAATCGCTTCCTTTTTTACCTAAACTTTTATTGTAACTATAAACTTATGGTCTTTGATTAACATCTTCTTTTTTGAATAGTGATACTAATCTTGAGGCCAACTTAACGACTATTAAGACCATTGCACCTGCAATAATACCGATAATACCATCAGCCATGATTGGCACAAATGATGTTACCAACTGCCCAGCCCCTTCAAGCAAAGAAACACTCGCTTCAATCAGATGATGCAACGATGAAAAACTATGGGTTAAAATACCACCGCCTACCAAAAACATAGCAATGGTGCCGACAATAGCCAACATTTTCATTAAAAAAGGAGCAAATATTAGTAAACCGCGACCTAACGCCCTTTGTATACCGTTAAACTGTCCTGAGACAGACTTTCGCAATAAGTATAAGCCAATATCATCAAGCTTAACGATTGCGGCCACTAAGCCATAGACACCTGCCGTTATGGCTATCGCAAGCCCTGATAAAACCGCTACTTGCGTCATAAAAGCAGCGTCCTGCACCAACCCTAAAACAATCACAACGATTTCGGCAGACAAAATAAAATCGGTTCTAATCGCCCCTTTAATCTTGTCTTTTTCTAACTCGACTAAATCAACACTCTCATCCACCAGAGCGGCTAATTTTTGTTGATGGGCAAGTGCTAATTTTTCTTGAGAGTGCAAATATTTATGCGCGATTTTTTCGAATCCTTCAAAACACAAATATAACCCACCAATTACCAGCAATACGGTGATCAAAGGAGGAAAAAACGCACTGATCAATAGCGCAGATGGCACCAATATCAGCTTATTGATAAAAGAGCCTTTAGCAACCGCCCATACAACCGGTAGTTCTCTATCGGCCCTAACACCAGATACCTGTTCGGCGTTGAGCGCTAAATCATCACCAATAACACCTGTCGTTTTCTTGGCTGCCATTTTAGATAATATAGCGATATCATCTAGCATGGTTGCAATATCATCTAATAACGCAAGTAAATTTGTTCCTGCCAAAATATCTCTCCATCGACCCTCAAAAAGGTAACACTAATAAGCTGACAGTTTTATCAAAAAACATCAAGAACTTATACCAATTGAATAAACTAACGGCAAAAAAAAGGCTAAACACATTAGCGTTTAGCCTATCATTGATTGAAAGCAGCTAATTACTTATCGGCCCTTCCCATAAACTTTTTCTCTTCAGTATTGACTTTAATCTTGTCGCCTACAGAAATATGCTCAGGTACTTGCACTGTCAGGCCGGTTGATAAAATAGCCGGCTTGGTACGTGCACTTGCTGACTGCCCTTTAATCGACGGATCTGTTTCAGTAACCTCTAATTCAACACTCGATGGTAGATCCAATCCAACAGGATTACCATCAACTAAAATTACCTGAAGACCTTGTGTCTGTTCATTGATAAACAACACTTCGTCGCTAATATTGTCCTTGTGAATGTTATAAGGCGTATAATCTTCATTATCCATAAAAACATACTCATCACCGTCAATATAAGACAACATACTTGCTCTGCGAATAAGATCAGCTAAATTTAGCATGTCTTCCGCTTTAAAGGTTTCATCAACCTTGCCACCGGTAACAACATCATACATACGCATACGATATAAGCTGCCACCTGCTCTTCCTTGTGGTACTGAACGCTCAATATCTCTGACAATATATACACTGCCATTATGTTCTACGGCGGCATTTTTTTTAATTTCACTTGCTTTAGGCACGAAATAACTTCCTCAAAAACTAACGTTAATCATATTGTTGAGCATAATATCCCAAAAATACCAAATTGTATTCTGATAAAGTACTTAACGGCCTAGACGTTATTTTCTTTTGCAATCACATAGTCTATCGCGCCAGTAACCGCTGCAACTTGCGCTAAAATGCAGTTTTCATCATCAACCACAGGACTGTCTGGGTAAACTTCCGTAGTCGTCACGTATTTTGCCTCTGTCATTCCCATGCAAAGTCCTAACGATTTCGCCGCATAATTAATAACCCCTACTTGTTCAATAGGCTCTCCAATTAATCGATTTTCCTCATCAGCGGGGGCGATATGAGTTACTTTTTCTACCGACTTAATGATCGCCGTTTGAAACTCAGCTTCTGGTTTTACAGAATCAGCCACTAAATAAAATCCGTCAGGAATACTCCAGTTTTTATGTTCAACGGCATCTCGAGCGGCTAAAGCTGGACGAAACTCACTATTGTCAGTATCTGTCGTTTCATGCAAATCAATATGGACATCAAAAGCTATATCGAGTTTGTTTAAGTAGTTGATGATGGCAGCAGCTTCTTCTGATGGACTATCAGCGTAAAAAGAGCGGTTTGGATCAATTGCTAAAGGATTCCAACGGTTTATCGTTTCATATCCCCATGGACTAATACATGGAGCCACGACTAAGTTTACCTTATCTAAAAAATACTTAGCTTGACTCTGCACAAAACGGATTGCACCATGAACTCCGCTGGTTTCGTAGCCATGCACGCCTCCAGTAACAAGAACATTAATCTTTTCAGCACTAAAATCCTTACTTTGAATCACAAATAGCGGGTATTTTTCTACGTCATAGCTTAACGCTCCATATTGAACAACGTTAAAATCGCCGGCCAAGTTTTTAATTTCATCGACAACAAGTTCTTGATAACTTCGTTTTATGGTTTGCTCTTGATACCAAGCCTCTTTTTCAGCTTTTCCCCATTTAATTCCTTTAGTTCCAATATGATAATACTCTTCTGCCATTTCCAATCTTCTCTAATTGCTAAGTGTTGACGTTATTCTCACTGCTTAACGTTGAATATTCAAGGTTAAATAGCAGTTGATGTTGATCGCTATTGATCAAGTTAAGCACAATAAGTTAAAAGCTTGAACACCTGCTACACTATAGTAGGATAGAGGTATAAGCTGCTTTCGAGGTTAGTTTGTTGAATGTAAGATTTAATGTATATTTTTTAATGTTGTGGCTGATGATATCAACAAATGCGTTAGCAGCAGAAAAACTCACCATCTTATATATAGAACGACCGCCTTTTTTCACAACAAACAAGGATCAGCTTTCAGGTTTGATAGCAGAGATTGTTGACGCAATAGGCAAATCAAGCAACATCACTTTGGATTATAGTA
Organism: Thalassotalea ganghwensis; assembly: GCF_053485795.1. Lineage (NCBI taxonomy): Bacteria > Pseudomonadati > Pseudomonadota > Gammaproteobacteria > Alteromonadales > Colwelliaceae > Thalassotalea > Thalassotalea ganghwensis. Next base: position 139,751 of record NZ_JBQRUM010000008.1, on the reverse strand, counting down.
AAATTAACAGTTGGAAATCTGTTCTTCAACTGCTCAAGAAACCGGTAAATGCTTGTTATGCTGGAAGTTACTTCACTGAAAAACGCGCTAAAATTTATCAATATTCCAATCCAATATATACCGAGCCGCCCTATGTGGTTATTACCCACAAAAATATCAAAAAGCAGTTAGGAAATACGATTGCTATTGATACTTTGCTAGCATCGAAATATACCATGGGGCATATCGATGGTTTTTCGTATGGAAGTATTGTCGATAATAAAATAAAGGTGTTAAACACCCCTAAAGCAAAACTGTCTTATTTGACTAAAAACGATCAAAAAGGTAGCTACCGCAATATATTTGAGCTAATTAAACATAAAAGAATAGACTACTACTTAATGAACCCTCTAGAGTTAAGCTGGTTTATTTCTGAGCACCCAAACCTCGCTAAAAGTATTGAAGTAATAACACTTGAAAAGTCTTTAAAGGCAAATAATCGCTATATCATGTGCAGTAAAGACGTCAAACAGACCGTTCTTGATCAAATTAATAATGGCTTAGACAACGTAAAAAAGAATAGAAAATATCAAGAAATTATTACCCGATACCACACTAATACGTACTAACCTTTTCTGATTTAACTTCCAAAACCAAACTAACATTGATGACTGTTGTTCAACTATCTCGATATTTATTGTATGCTAACAACAAGCTACAATTTTAACTTAATTTATGAGCAAGAAAACACCTGCACTGCATTTATTAACGATTTTTGAAGCCTCTGCACGCCATGAGAGTTTCAAGCTAGCCAGCGAAGAACTGTTTATCACCCCATCAGCAGTAAGTCATCAAATAAAAGCGCTGGAAGAGTTCATTGGTTTTCCATTATTTCTTCGTAAATCTCGTCGAGTAAAGCTCAATGACGCCGGCAAGCTCTATTTAGATTATGTTCAACAATCGTTAGCACTAATTGAAAAAGGTACGCGTAAAGTAAAACAAAAATTTGCTTCACCAACCCTACGCATCACCACATTTCCGACCATGGCCAGTAATGTTATTATTCCGCAGTTAAGTTTATTTCAAAATTCTCACCCAGATATTGATATAAGATTATCAACCGGCATGAACTTAATTGATATTCATGATGAAGATTTTGATTTAGCGATTCGAGTTGGTGGCGATAAAGTTAACCATAGCATCGCCAAAAAACTGGTCGATATTAACGTTGCTGCTGTATGCTCAAAATCATTTGCCGTAAAGCATAAGCTAACCAATGTTAAGCAGATTAATGAAGTCCCTTTGATTAACCTTTCATACATGGAAGATATGTGGCAACAATGGTCGACAGCAGCGAATATTCAAGCGAGTAATTTTTCACATAAATTAACCTTGGGTAGTTACGAGTCAACCTTGCAAGCCGCAGAGCAAGGTCTAGGCTTAGCGTTAGCATTGCTTCCTATCGAAAACTCTCTCATTGAACGCGAAATTTTAATTGATCCCTTTGCCATTCAAGTACCGTTTCCACAATCACTTTATGCGGTATATCGTGAAGAAGATAAAGACCGTCATGATATTCAATGTTTTATTAATTGGTTGGTACAATCCCCAAACATGAAACTCAATAACATCGCCTGACTTAAAAGATGAATTGTATTCACTTATTTAGTGAATATTTTCCTTTTGTTGCCCAAAACGCTTCCCATTAAAATGCCTTCTATATTTTGAGGCCACAATGGAAAGCCACGATGTCTTTTTTGATAAAAACGGGGTTAACGCTTTATCGCTTAGCCGCAATTACTCTGGTAATACTCCCTGTAACAATTAACCTTATCAATCAAGGAAGCCTAATCTATTCACTATTATATTTACCCGTGATAATGCTAACCTTAAGTGCTGTGCTTGTTTGGCTTGATCGTATTTTAATTAAAAATTTCAGGAAATTACTGCTGTTACCCAATAAAAGTAAAGCGTGTCGATTTTGTAAATCAACTCAAACGTCGTTACGGTAAAATAATCAAGGTAGTAATAATCAGCGAAAATATAACAACTAAAGTTGCTTAACATCATTTAGTACCATAAGCTTAAGGTATATTTACCAACCGAAGTTCACTGTGATTAAAGCATACTGTTTTTTCGGGTTGCTACTGGTGTGGCAATTTGCAAACGCAACGGATGCAATCGACGTATACACTGAAGTATTTCCTCCTTATCAAGTTATTGATGATCAAGGCGAACTATCTGGCTGGGCTCATCAAATTGTCATACCCTTGCTAACCAAAGCAGGCCTCTCTTATAAACTCCATGTTTATCCTTGGGCTAGAGCCTATAAAAGTGCCCTTAACAATAGCAATAGTTTGATATATTCTATTATGCGCACTAATGAGCGGGAGCCTTTATTTGAATGGTTAGTACCATTATGTACCTTACAAATGAGTTTCTACTCTTTAAGCAAGCGAACCGATATTGATATTAAAAACTTTGATGGTATTAAACAGCTAAAAATAGGCATAACGCGTGAACAAGCTAAAAAGGAGTATTTAATCAGAAAAGGTTTTGAAAATAACCTAGTTGAGGTCAATAACAATGAACAACTAAGAAAAATGATGGAGTTTGATCGCGTTGATTTAATTATGACATCTGATGACCACCTTGCTCATTTAGTGGCGATGAAAGAACTTCCTGCAGGAACGTTTAAACGACAATTTCGTGTTCAAGAGTTAAATAATACGTTGTATTTAGCGAGCAATAAAGCTTTAGCTCCTAAGGTCGCTGAATCAATACAAAGTGCCATTTCACAAATGAAAGATAGCATAAATCGAAAATGCTATTTAAGCTCGGACTGAAGTGCTGCAGTTTCCACTAAAATATAAAGCTCTCTTTTAACCCCTTCTTGATTTTGCTGCTATCCTTATTAGAAGCACCAGCAATGGTAAAGGATTTAAAACAAGGAGGTTTATTCAATGACCTATCGATACTTTTTTCGATATCGCTTTGCGTTATTGTCTCTATTTTCAATGGTTGGTATTATCTTGGCGTTTTTTTATTACCCAAATCAGCCTCCGCTGACTTTGGAACTTGAAAGGAATCAAACTCTGAAAATGCAGATTGCTTCTCCTCCTCCAATTGCTCAAAAACGACCTGTTACTATGGGAATTCATCAGCACCAGCGAAATGACCCCTATTATTGGTTAAGGGATGACAGCCTAAGTGATGAAGCCGTACTCGGGCACTTAGCTCGTGAAAATCAACATACTCAAAGCTACTTTGCTTCAATCGCCCCATTGCATCAGGATCTCTATCAAGAAATTATTCAACGCTTGAGTAAAACAAAAGAAAACGTTCCAAATTTTAAAGATGGCTATTGGTATAGTAGTACTTTTGAGGAAGGCAAAGAATATGCTGTCCATGTTCGACAACAAGGGGCTCTAGAATCTCCAAAAGAATTACTTTTAGATGAAAATCAACGAGCAAAAGGTTCATCCTATTATAACCTAGGTAATTTTGCGGTTAATAACAGCCATGATATTGCTGTGATAGCTGAAGACATGCAAGGAAGTTACATTTTTCAATTATCAATAAAGAACTTAACAACGAATAATTTTTACCCTGAGGTAATTGAATACAGCGCTAGAGATGTGGTTTGGGCAAAAGATAACCAGTCATTTTTTTATGTTAAAAAGCACCCTGAGACGCTACTTCCTTACCAAGTTTATCAACATAGGCTGGGGACACCGTCACAAAACGATAAATTAATCTATCAAGAAAGCGACAATACCTTTTACACATCAATATCTGAAAGTGCATCAACAAAATATCTAATCATAACGCTTTCAGCCACTAACGCTAGCGAAGTCCGCGTATTAGATTTATCGCAAGAAGCTCCGGCGTTAAAAACCGTTCTACCTCGTGAAAAGGAGCATCGTTATTTTGTCGACCATATTGGTGAGTTTTTTTACATCATTTCTAATGATCAAGCGCCAGATAATCAAATAGTGCGGGTGCATCACTTGGATATCGGCGATAAGCGAAAATGGCAAACAATTGTAAATAAAACTGATGGCACCATTGTCTTAGACATGAAATTATTTAATGGCTTTTTGGCAACCAAAGAGCGCATCAATGGTGTTGAAAAGCTCAATATCCGCTCTCATGATGGCTCTTTGCTTGATGAGGTATCGTTTCCCGACCCCGCTTATCAAGTTAACATTGGCAAGCATTTAACGGCGAATACAACAAAACTTCGTTTTCATTATTCAAGTTTTACTCAACCAGAATCTGTTTATGAATATGATTTCACCCGAAAACAAAAAACACTGCTACAGCAAGATAAAGTGTTAGGCCCTTTTGACAGTAGTAACTATCAAAGTGAGCGGATAACAATATCGGTAAGGGATGGAAAGCAGGTTCCTGTTTCACTTGTTTATCGTAAAGATCGCTTTCACGAAAATACGAAAAATCCACTACTACTATATGGATATGGAGCCTATGGTATTACCGTAAATCCTAAGTTTTCCAGTGCTCGTTTAACCTTATTAGATCGCGGTTTTGTCTTTGCTATCGCCCATATAAGAGGGGGCGGTATGTTAGGGAAGCAGTGGTACGATGACGGTCGATTAAAAAACAAACGCAATACCTTTAACGACTTTATTGATGTCACCAAAGCATTACCCGCGTTAGGGTATGCTGATCCAAAACACATCTACGCTCAAGGTGGGAGTGCTGGCGGCCTATTAATTGGTGCCGTAATCAACGAAGCACCGGAGTTATATCATGGTGCCATTGCCAATGTTCCTTTTGTTGATGTCGTCACCACCATGCTCGATGACTCAATTCCATTAACGACTGAAGAATATGATGAGTGGGGTAACCCTAACATTGCTGAGGATTACCATTACATGTTGTCCTACTCACCCTACGATCAAATTAAACAACAAGCCTATCCACACCTTTATGTGGCGAGTGGTCTCTACGATGAGCAAGTACAATATTTTGAGCCAAGTAAATGGGTTGCTAAGCTTAGAGCTAATAAAACAAATGATAACCTGTTATTGCTTGATATGGATATGAATTCTGGTCATGGTGGTAGTTCAGGAAGGTTCAAACAATATGAAGAGATCGCTAAGGAATACGCATTTTTATTATCGTTAAGTAAACAGCATTAATACTGTACTAGGCGGAAATTGTGTATAATTGCCGTTTTAGGTAGTGAAGGTATGACATGACATCAATAGACGAACAAAAAAATAATCCCCTGCATGGTGTTAGCCTAGATCAACTATTAGCTGAAATCGTCTCTTTTTATGGTTTCGAAATTTTAGCTGAATATACCCGTATTAATTGCTTCAAAAATCGTCCGAGCATTGCTTCAAGTTTAAAGTTTTTAAAGAAAACCGAGTGGGCGAGAGAAAAAATAGAACGTTTTTATTTGTACACTTATAAAAATTTACCTAAAGCCGATGAAAGTGAATTTGATATTCCACCGCGAAAGCGTCTCATTCCTCTGCATCACAAACCTAAAGCACCGCAAAAATTAGTACTTGGTCAAGCACCAGCACCAAAACCTAGAACAGCGAAAAGTTTTAGTAAGACGCCCCGTTCAGATAAAGGTCCTCGAAAAACTCAACAAAATGACTCAAGCGACAAGCAATCTCTGGATCCATATGCCAATGCACCGAGGTAATTATTGTTTAGATTAATTGTCCTCTCTCCCAAAAATAGGTTGATAATAATTCAATGAATTAAGCATTAATAATGATCACAGCTATAGTTATTAAAGTGGCAATATTAAGGAATAACTATGTCTAATCATCATACTTACAAGAAAATTGAATTAGTTGGCTCATCTAAAAGTAGTATTGAAGAAGCAATTCAAAATGCATTAACTGAGTGCAGTCGGTCTGTTAAAAATATGGACTGGTTTGAAGTCACAGAAACCCGCGGCCATATCGTAGACGGTAAAGTTGGCCATTTTCAAGTAACCCTAAAAGTCGGTTTTAGGATAGAGAATAGTTAATACCACTTTAGGGGGTGCTGAGTTTAACTCCCGCTTCAGAGATAACGATTTAACCTCAGGTTTAAATAAGAAATAACACGAAAACAATAAAGTAAAACGCTTAAGCTCATTGTGACTTTCTAGCGCGTTAGAAATGCATTCCTTATGCAAAGCATAGGTTAGCTAATTCATACGGCATGTCGCTAACCTATGCTTGGCTTGTTGTTATATGAACATTGACATGTTGGTGATGCATCCCGCCACTGAAAATGAATATTTGCCTGATATGCATGACTACAACAAGATAATGATGACTTTATTTCTTGTGCAACAGCTTACTAGCTAAAATTTTTTTAGCACGGTAATATTGAGCAGCAAAACTTTCCATGACGCATTCTAGAGTAAATTCATGCCATCAGATGTTCAACCACTGCCACAAATAGAAGTACCGGTTTTTAGCTTACGCAATTTTGAAATGGCGGACAGCCAAGCACTCGTTAAAATACTCAATGATGAGCAGGTCGTAAAATTTTTATCGACCAAGATTCCCTATCCATACACCCAAGAAGATGCCCAGTGGTGGATAAAGGATGGCAGCCAAACAGGATTAATAAAAGCGATAACGATTAAGAATGAGTTAATCGGATGCATCGGTGTTAGCCGTGGAGAATTTGAATATCAGCGCAGTGGAGAACTCGGTTACTGGCTAGCTCCTCAATATTGGCGTCAAGGAATTACTAAAGTGGCAATTGAAAGACTGTGCCACGAACTATTTTCAACAACCGATATTGAACGAGTATTTGCCTGTGTTTTTAACGAAAATATAGCTTCTCAGCGCTTGCTGCTTAAAGCAGGATTCGAGCGAGAAGCTATTTTACGAAAAGCCATTTTTAAAAATAATAAATTTTACGACAACGTGATTTTTGCAAAGTTAAAGTCTTAACTATTTAACCTCAGGTTTGTATAAGAAATAGCACGAAAACAATAAAATCAAACGCTTAAGCTCACTGTCATTTTCTAACAGGCTACTTTTTACTTAATTCAAGGCGTATTGTTGTAGGAATAGCCAGCTATTTCACCACAATATAACGCAGAAGTAAGTAAAAATAGGCGTTAGAAATGCATTCCTTATGCAGAGCTGAGGTTATTTAATACTATTGATCTTGGCAGTACACTTTACATTCGTTTCAGTTTTCTTTGAAACGACAATGAACAATGTCCTTAGACTTCAAACTGTTGATAAAACGCTTTTATGTCAGCGATCAGCTCTTCATTGTCAATCTGATCGCTAAGTTCAAAAGCCAACGTGGCATGTTGTTTCGCTTCAGATAGATTGTCCATTTCTTGAAAACGCATTGCCATAGACAAATAAATAGAAGCTTGTGAATTTACCAGATTCATTTTCTCAGCATAGGCTAAAGCATTTTTATATATATCAATGGCTTGATCACCATCGAGGGTGAAATCAGCCAACGCTTGCCATTGTAATGGGTGATTTCTTGGCGAATTATCATGAGTAGAGCACAAACGAATAAGTGCCTGATAGTGCTGCTCACGTGCTTGCTCATCTTCTTGAGAAGATGCTTCGGCAATTGCTTGGCAAATCGTAATAATGTCGTCAAATAGTGGTGCCTTCATGGATAACCTTTAAACAGTGTTTGTATCAATGGTGCGATCTTAGCACAGTTTTTATCAAGCCTAACAAAGAATCATCTTGCAACGATATCACTCATTTCACCGTGTCATCTTAACTTCAACAAATTGTCACCTAAGTGTCATGCTTGCCACTTAACTTAAGCAACGAAACATTTCATTACCTTAATATTGGAATTTGTCATGGCAGCTCATTATAGGACAGTCTGGTTATCTGATATTCATTTAGGTTGCAAAGATTGCAAAGCAGCTTTTCTCATCGATTTTTTAAAGCACACTAAAATTGATACCTTGTTTTTAGTGGGTGATATTATCGACATGTGGGCAATGAGCAAGCAGTTTCGTTGGCCAGCACTGCACAACGATTTATTTCACTTACTACTCTCGCTTCCACAAAAAGGTACTCGTGTGATTTACCTGCCAGGTAATCACGATGAGCCTTTAAAAAAATATGCTGATATGAATTTTGCAGATATTGAGATCCACCAACAGTATGTGCATACCACAGCCAACAACAAAAAACTGATCGTCTTACACGGCGATCAGTTTGATCAAGAAGTATGTTTAGGCAAATTTCATGCATGGCTAGGCGACACGCTCTACGATTTACTGTTATTTATCAACCGTTGGTATAACTGGCTGCAAAGCAAACGAGGACGCTCCTATTGGTCGCTTTCCAGTTACATTAAATCTAGAGTCAAAGGCGCTAATCTTGCCATTGCACGCTATCGAGAGGCTTGCTGTGATTACGCTAAAGCACGAGATGTTGACGGTATTGTCTGTGGCCATATTCATCACCCAGAAATCATCAAACAAGACAATGTACTGTATTTAAATGATGGTGATTGGATTGAGAACTGCTCCGCGTTGACAGAAGACCACCAAGGTGAACTATCACTGCTGTTTTGGCGACAGATTAGTGCCACACATCCAATCAATAAACCGATCGATAGCCATGAATCAGACAAACAAAAAATTGCTTAGCCCACAAGCAGGATCAATCATCTAAGAGTCAACTATGTTTAAAGTTAATGATGTCGTTACCAAACATTACCCAAACGTTGCCAAAAAGCCTTGGCTATCTAAATCTCTCACTTTTGTTCTTAGGCATTTACTTCACGAAAAAGAAATAACGGAATTTGGACTACATTACCCACATTTACAAGGTATAGACTTTGTTGAGCAAGTACTTGAATACTTTAACGTCAGTTATTCAACCCGCGATAATGAAAAAGAACGTATTCCTAGCCGAGGTCGTGTTGTGATTATCGCCAATCACCCGATTGGCTCTATCGATGGATTGGCACTAATAAAACTAATCAGTGAAGTACGAGATGACATCAAAGTGGTCGCGAATGAGTTATTAATGGCTATTGAACCACTGCATGATATTCTCTTACCAGTAAACAATATGCAAGGTGGCACCGCAAAACAGGACTTAAATAACATTCAAGCTCACTTGCAACAAGACGGTGCATTATTATTATTTCCGGCTGGGGAAGTCTCTCGACTCACACCTGAAGGTGTTCGTGATAAACACTGGCAAAGTGGCTTTTTACGAATGGCAAGAAAAGCAAAAGCACCGATATTGCCGATTTTTATTGATGCTAAGAATTCGCCGTTGTTTTACAGCGTATCGATGATTTACAAACCATTATCTACGCTGTTTTTAGTTAAAGAAATGTTTAAGCAGCGCCGCAAACATTTACCGATGCGTATTGGTGAAATAATTCCATTTGATGCCTACTCTGCGAATAAAATTGCCATCACCCAGCAAATCAAGTTATTTAAGAAACATCTTTATCGAGTGGGTCTTAATAAAAAAGGAATATTTGATACGCAAAAAGCAATTGCGCTTCCCGAAGAACGTCACACCTTAAGCAAAGCAATCAAAAAAGACTGTGAACAACTAGGTCAGACAAGCGATGGTAAATCAATTTACCTGTATCAGCACCAGGGTAGCTCAGTGATCATGAGAGAAATTGGTCGATTACGAGAAGTCGCTTTTCGAGCGGTTGGCGAAGGCACAAACAAACGCCGCGATATTGATAAGTATGATAACCATTATTGGCATTTAATTTTATGGGATGAACAAGACCTTGAAATTGTTGGTGCCTATCGACTCGGCGACGCTCAACGTTTATCCGCAGCCGAGCACGAGACGGGATTATATTCGGCAACATTGTTTGACTACAATGAGAGAATGGCCCCTTATATGGCTCAGGGCCTTGAGCTTGGACGAAGTTTTGTTCAACCTCAATACTGGGGTAAACGTAGCCTAGACTACCTATGGTATGGCATTGGCGCTTTTTTAAAGAAAAATCCTCAGTATCGTTATTTATTTGGTCCTGTTAGCTTAAGCAATAGCTACCCTCTGGCAGCTAAAAATCTTATTGTTAGTTTCTATCAAGCCTACTTTGGTCAACATGAATGCTGTGCCACTGCAAAATATCCATGTCAATTACCACAGCAAATGGCTAATGCATTTACTGGTGAAGACTACCAAAGTGAATTTACGCAATTAAAGAACTTACTGGCAAATATGGGTGTTAGTGTGCCAACGTTGTTTAAGCAATATTCTGAGCTTTGCGAACCAGGAGGTGTTCAATTTTTAAGCTTCAATATTGATCCTGATTTTAGTGACTGTATCGATGGCCTGGTATTAACGGATATCACTCAATTAAAGGATAAAAAACGTCAACGGTATATTGGCATGTAATGGTTCAATACAGTGAAACTATCAGCGCTATTGAGCCGATAAACTAATGGGCAATAACTACTCGACATCAACTCTACCTTATTTAACCTCAGCTTTGCTTAAGGAATGCATTTCTAACGCCTATTTTTACTTACTTCTGCGTTATATTGTCCTGAAATAGCTGGCTATTCCTACCACAATACGCCTTGAGTGAAGTAAATAGTAGCCTGCTAGAAAGTCACAGTGAGCTTAAGCGTTTGATTTTATTGTTTTCGTGCTATTTCTTATACAAAGCTGAGGTTATTTAAAAACATTATCAATTGCTGCAAAAAATAGCCTCTAAAGAGAGGTTCGCCCTAAACTTTTTTATACAACTCGAGGGAGGTTTAATACGATTATTTTGTGATATTTAGACAAAATAATCCCCCAGTAATCGGAGAGTCCAACTATTGGGGGTTACTTCTTAAATGTGTTTTTTAATTTATTGCTTACAGCTTGTAACCAAGATGCTGATGCACTCTAATAACTAACTCTTCTTTGTCAGTGACATAATCAAGTCTGTTTGCCGCTGCTTTTAACGCAAGTTCGACGTGGTTTAAGAATTTTCCATAGCCATGGCTAGTCTTGTCTGCTTTCGTGGCAACAAAAATGACACGAATTGAATCCACCAACTTAGTACCATCATAGATAAACTGAATTGTATTCTCGGGTTCAAATGGATTGAATCCTAATTTGATCACGTCACCATCTATCTTAACGCTTTGTTGCGCTGTGCGTCTTACAAATGGAAATAGCCCGTTAGCTAACACAGCCCCATCAGTTAATTTATATTGTTTAGCAGCATTCACTATAGCGTCTTCAACTAAACGATATAGCGGCATAAACGGTTCACTGCTGGTTTTATCAGCGCTCGCTAACTGTTTAATCCGACGATTGACCGGAATATCAGCAACGACATAAGTTAATACGTCACGTTGTTCAGGCAATACAATATCATCAGCAGCATAACGGTTTTTAATGGTTCTAAATTTATGCGGCAATGTACCACTTACCCCTTTGTCTTTAGCAAAAAGATCATAAGTTAAATGCTGATGGTCGCGAATTCGAGCATCGATGACTTCTTCACCTAAAAAGTCACTATAAGCTTTTACCGCTTTCGTTACGCGAGAATGGAATTTTGCCGACTCTTTACGCACATCATCACCATTGGCTAAAAACAAGAGGGTAATGTTTTTAGCCAAGATACTGTTATCAACATAGCTATTATGGCCATAATGATTTCTTGGGTTATATAAAAACAAGATTTGTTGTTCAGTTTCTACCGTCAAACGCTCAGGGCTATAACGTACACGAGAGTACTTATCGCTAGCGATGAATTGTCCGCTTTCAATATCATACTGATGATTAATGTCAAAAAAAGCCTCTGAAAGCACTTGATAAAAGCCTTCGTAAGGTTTGTTTGACGCTTTATCTATTTCATGTTGATACTTTGCTATCAGGCTTTCCGTCACTGGAAATTTAACCATAATATATTGATTACTGCGTGCCGAAGTTGGCAAGTACACTTTATGTTGAGTGTTGCGAGATCGAGAAATTGGCATGAGTTAATTTACCTACTGCTAAAAATTTGCGGCATTGTAAACATAGTTTAATGAAGGATTTATGACATAAATCAACTAATCGCACGATTGTGATTTTTCAGGAGTAAAATAGACAAAATAGCGGTTCTACAGCGACAAAATAGCTTAAAAATAACTCTAATGAAGAAAAGTGCCGCCTTGATTTTCAAGCGACACTTTGCTTTACCTATGAGTAATTAAAATAAGAGTTAGATAAGCGTTCAAACGCTGAGCTATTAGTGTTGGCTTGCGTAACGACGCGCTTTTTCTAAGTCTTCAGGCGTATCAACTCCCTCAACGGGTAATCGCTCGTTAGCAACAGCAACATGAATTTTTTCACCATACCAAAGCACTCGTAATTGCTCTAGTGATTCTACTTGCTCTAGTTGACTCGCTGGCCAATTAACATAGTCACTAATAAAACCAGCGCGATAGGCATATATGCCTATATGGCGATAATAAAAGTCACCAATATCGCTTATGACGTCTTTATTCAAAAATCGCTCCCTATCATAGGGGATCGTAGCGCGACTAAAATACAGCGCATAGCCTTGTTGATCACAAACAACTTTTACCGCATTAGGATTCAACGCCTCTTCTGGCTCAGAAATGGTCATTGCTAAGGTTGCCATACGAGCTTTAGTTTGATTAGCTAAGTTTGAGGCGACCTGATGAATATTTTCAGGCGGGATAAAGGGCTCATCACCTTGAACATTAACAATCACTTGGTCAGCCGAAAAGTTATACTTTTCTACGACTTCGGCTAAACGCTCAGTGCCTGATTGATGATCTGCTCTCGTTCGACAAACTTCGCCACCAAACGCTGACACAGCATCAGCAACCAGATCGTTATCTGTCGCAACAATTACTTGGCTGGCACCACTTTGCTCAGCTTTTTCGACAACCCATTGAATCATCGGCTTGCCATTAATGTCCGCTAAAACTTTTCCAGGTAACCTGGACGATTCATATCTCGCTGGAATAATTACGATAAAAGACATAAAAGACTCTATATATCATCAGATTCGTTGTAGCGACGAGCTTCACTTTCCAACAACACAGGAATATCATCAACAATGTCATAAATTAGTCGATCAAACTTACAGACTAATTGTTTTTTTTCTTTGCGATAGTCAAGCTTGCCTTTACAAACCGGACACGCCAGTATCTCTAATAATTTTATATCAAACGCCATGATTCATTTTTCTCTTTGTAATGTATCTTGATCTACCAACAACGCGATGTCGTCAACCAAATCTGCACCGCCATTATGCTCAAAACTAGCATCTACTGGGATGTACCACCAATTTTCTAACGCAAAACGTTGACATTTTACCGCGTCTTTCTCTGTCATCAACAACGGAGTTTGTTCAGAAAAATCGGATAATTGTGCCAAGGTGAACGCTTGATGGTCGGTGAAACCTTTTTTCTGCTCAATAATAAAGCCAAGTTTACTTAAGGTATCAAAAAATCGTTGAGGATCACCAATACCCGCAATAGCATTGACTTTGCTATGTTGTTTAATGAAAGCCGCTATAGGTAACGTCTCACCAGAAACAAGATTAGTGACACTGTAGCCATTTAATGACATCTTTAATAGTGGCCGTTTAATTTTCGGCTGATGAGTCGTGGATAACTCCCCCTGACCATTTAACACGACATAGTTTGCCGTTGCTAGACGCCACTGCCCCTCTCTTAACGGCCCGGCTGGCAATAATAACCCATTACCAAACTTGCGCTTTGCATCGACAACCACCACTTCCAAATCTCGATGTAAACGGTAATGTTGTAAGCCATCATCAGCGAGCACCAATTGACAACCTTGCTCAGTTAGTAACTTAACACTTGCTATTCTATCTGCACCAACGGCAACACAAGCACCAGTGCGTTTATAAATCAAAATGGGCTCATCCCCTGCTTCTAATGCAGTCGATTGTTCATTAACTAAATAAGGATAATGCGGAGCACTGCCGCCATACCCTCGACTAATAACCCCAACCTTGATACCAAGCGCTGATAATTTTTCAATTAAATAAATCGTTAATGGTGTTTTACCATTTCCACCTACCCCAATATTACCAATAACAACCACTGGCACTTCACACTTTATAACTCGTTTGAATTTATTGTTATAGAGCCAGCGGCGCGCAAGCGTTAATAAATAAAAAAGCGCTGTTAACGGCAGCAACAAAGGGATAAGTAACCACTGAGCTGGATGCCTCTGAAACCAAACTTTTTCTATTAAGCGCATTCGATATTATTCGCTACTGACCAAATTGAAAACGGTGTAATTGCGCATATGCACCATCGTTATTTAATAGCAACTGATGATTACCCTGTTCGACAATTTCACCTTGTTCCATCACAATAATCTTGTCGGCACTTTCAATCGTTGAGAGACGATGAGCTATTACGATAGAGGTTCTATTCTCTTGCAAGACACTTAACGCATCTTGAATGTGTCGTTCAGATTCGGTATCCAAGGCACTCGTTGCCTCATCAAGGATTAAATAGGGTGCATCACATAATAGTGCTCGAGCTATTGCTACCCGTTGACGTTGGCCACCCGATAGTAATGCCCCATTATCACCAATGTTGGTGTCCAACCCATGTTCTAAACTTTGCGAAAATTCAAGAACATGCGCCTTAGTAGCAGCGTCGATAATTTCTTCTCGACTGGCATTGGGCTTACCGTAGGCAATATTATTGGCCAGTGTATCGTTAAAAAGCACAACATTTTGTGAGACATAAGCAAATTGTTTACGTAAGTCTTTAAGTTTATATTCGGTAATGTCTCGCCCGTCGATCAACACCTGTCCCGATGTTGCATCATAAAACCTCAATAAGAGTGCGCTAGCCGTCGTTTTACCACTGCCTGAACGTCCTACCAAGGCAATCGTTTCACCTGGTTTTGCTTCAAAGCATATATCCCGTAGTGCTAAGTTTTCATCCCCTTGATAAGAAAAGTTAACGTGTTCAAAACGAAGCGAACCACTTGCTCTTTGCAATGGAACTTGCCCTTTATCAGTCTCAGTTTGCTGATCAAGTAATGCAAAAATTGTTGTACAAGCCGCCATTCCTCGTTGAAAATCACTGTTGACCGTTGTTAATAATTTTAATGGTCTTAGCAACATTGCCATACAAGTTATGACTGTGATAAAACTTCCCGGCGTTATTGTCGCCTTCATCTCTTCCAAATTGGCGGTATATAGGACGAAAGCTAAAGCGAATGAGGCAATAATTTGAATAATAGGCACACTACCAGCGCGTGTTGCCATCAATTTCATTCGTTGGTGACGATTGTGTTGGTTTATCTTTTCAAAGCGTTCAAATTCGCGTTGCTGGCCATCAAAAGTAAGCACTACTTTATGACCATTAAATGTTTGCTCTGCCGCGGAAGTGACTTCCCCCATGGCATTTTGAATACTTTTACTGACCTTTCTAAATCGTTTAGAAACATAAGTTACAATAACTGCTATGACGGGCACGATAACTAAAAAAATCAATGATAGTCGCCAGCTGTTATAAAACATGACCCCGAGGAGTCCACAAACAAACGCCCCCTGTTGAACTAGGGTTAACATCGCTCGGCTAGTTGCTTCGAGTACTTGTTCAGTATCAAAAGTGATTTTAGATATTAATGTGCCAGTAGACTGCTTATCATGAAATGCGACCGGCATTTGCATAATATGCTCAAATAATTGCTGACGAATTTGCGTGACAACATTATTCCCAACCCAAGCCAAGCAATAATTACCAAGGAAATGACAAATCCCTCGAACAAAAAAACAAGCAATCACAAAAGCTGGCGCCCATTTCATAAAATCGGGATCTGCGCCATTAAGACCTTTATCGATCAATGGCTGTAACTTAGAAAAAAACAAGGTATCGACACCGGCATAACCAAGCATACCAAACACGGCAACGAATAATCCCATACGAAAGTGTTTAGTGTAACCGAGCAATCTTTTAAATGTTTGCCATGTTTTTACGTCTGGTACATTAGCTGTTTGATTGGCGCTAACGTTTTGGGGGTTTGACATTTCGTCTCTTTTCACAATAAATTCAATACCCGTTTATTCTAGCGTTAATCCCTAAATGAACCAAGTGCTTACCTGATTAATTTACAAACCAAAACCAATTAATATCTTGTCGAAAACGATCGACCTTAAGGATATTTTCGCGACTACTGATAATGATCATGCCATCACTAGCGGTATTATAGGTAAGTATTTGACGTTGTTTATAACGTTCAACGACCGCTTTGTTAGGCATTTTCCAATGATGAAGGTAGCCAGCACTAAAAATAACATGACGTGGAGAAACCTTATCAATAAAGTCGATTGAGCTCGAGGTCTTAGAACCATGATGAGGGGCGATTAAGACGTCCGCGTGCAATGAAATCTCTTTATCACTTCGCGCACGGTTTATTAATTGTTGCTCAGTAAAACGATCTATATCGCCGGTTAACAATACTTGGTGGGTTCCATCATTTATCCTGATAACACAAGAGTCACTATTATCATCCCCTTTGGCGTCCTCTGGGGACAATACTTCAAATGTAAGCGCAAACCACTGATAGCGATCTCCGGCGATACACCTCAGGCTACGTTGACTTTGATTAATATTATGAAGCTCCCTATTAACAATGAAATGGTGGTTAATTACTTGATAGCCGCCAGCATGATCATTGTCATTATGGCTAATAAATAACCAATCAATTTGTTCGATAGCTGCTCCTTTTAAATAAGGAATAATTGCCGCTTGCGCTGATGAAAATCCACTTCGATAAGCCGCACCAGTATCATAGAGCGCTACGTGTTTTCCTTGTTCAATGAGCACCGCCAATCCTTGTCCAACGTCAAATACCCTCACTCGCCAGTCGGGTTGCTCAGATAGGTTAACTTTGTATAGTAAAGTCCAGACCATAGACATCGAAAGTAAAGTTGGCAAAAATAAGCGCCTATTGATGACCGTTATAAAAAGCACTAAAAATATCGAGAACAAAGCAACCACATTGAGTGTAGACAAGGCAATTGTCGCCCAAGATAAGCCACTCAAATAAGCAAGTAATCGCCATAACTGCTCCAAAATAGCAAAGTTTACTATAGCAATGCACTCAACTAAAACATCAGAGATAAAGGAGGCGACAAGCATCAATAAGGACAACGGCAAGACTAAAAAGCTGATAATAGGAACCGCTACCAAGTTAGCCACTATCGCCACAAGTGAGATTTGCGCTGAAATAATCGCGACAATTGGCATCATTAGTAAAGTTAGTGCTGTTTGCAAAATGAGTAGCTGCTTACACTTTACCCAAACGTATTGGTTCCAACGACCTTCTTTTTTATCCTGTCCTTGAAACCATTTAGGGTAACGCCATAACAAAAAGAATATGCTAGCAACGGCATAAAACGATAGCCAAAAACTTATCGATATAATGCTAAGTGGCGCATTTACCAGTATCAAGAAGATACCAATTAACAAGATGCTCACTCGATTGAGTTCAATGCGCAGTAACCGCAAGGTAACTATCAACACAATGGCAATAATTGCGCGCAACGTTGGAATAGAAAAACCAGCTAAGTAGGCATAAAACGTTGCTACAGATAGGCTGATGAGCAACGAGTAAATGTGAAAATTTCCAGTAATTATCACCCTGTTGACAAATGAGCTTTTGCTCGCAAAAGGTAGTACCTTGCTCAGTACTTGCAAGATAAAGTAAGTAAAAGCTGCAACTAGCCCAATGTGCAAACCTGAAATCGATATCAAATGTTGAATCTGGGTAGTGTTTAATATCTGCCATTGCGCTTGTTCAATATTGCCGCGCTCTCCAAAGGTTAACGCTTCGATGATTGGCGATAACGGATGCGTAGCAAGCACCCGTTGAAAGCCACTAAACCACCGATGCCGTATCGTTGAATTATCCACTCGTAATACCGCTAATTGGGGCTGCTTAACATATCCAGTTGCGTGAATATTTTGATGCCTTAGAAAGCTTTGATAGCTAAAGCCTTTAGGATTGGCTAACCCATGGGCTGGCTTAATTGTTATCCTTAAAGACCAATGCTGTCCTTGCATTAATATTGCTTGACTATCGTGCCAATATAACCGAGCAGTGAGGTTTGGCGATAACGCTTTTGCGTTTAACTGAGTGATCTCAAACTCAAATCGACATTTCTGTAACTGACATTGAGGAATTGTGGCGATACGACCGACCGCCTCTACGGTCTGATATGCTACAGCTGCAGGACGTAAGTGATTAGCCTCCCATACCAGTAGATAATCATAGCCAGCATTAATTATCAGTGCTGCACCAAAAAAGAATCCAGATAAGTTCCTTAGCTTTTTAAAACAAAAGGTAATGCAGAAACAAAATGTAAACAAAATGACATAAAAAAAGGTTGGCACTATCGGTATAAATAGCGACAATATAGACCCAACGAAAAATGTAAGTAGCCACCTTTCCATAGTGATTGCTTTCCATATATTAGTGAAGTTATGCCAAAGAAACTGATAAAACGCTTTATGCCAGATCACCATTCGATCAAGACTAATCGCCACCTACAAATCTTTGGCGATTTACTTCATAATGGTAATTTGTGGCACTTAAACCGACGTTCAGTGGCTAAAGCCTTCGCCGTAGGTTTGTTTTTTGCGTTCGTTCCTGTTCCGTTTCAAATGGTACTTTCAGCAGGTGTAGCTATTATAGTACATGCGAATCTTCCGCTCTCTATAGCGTTAGTATGGATCACTAATCCACTCACTATGCCAGCAATATTTTATTTTTGTTATTTGGTCGGTACATGGATTTTAGGTGCAAAAGAGAAAGCGTTTGTTTTTGAAGCGAGTTGGGAGTGGGTGGTTAACAGTCTATCGACGATAGGCCCTGCATTCTTGCTAGGTTGTGGCGTGCTGGCAATGCTATTTTCAATGATAGGTTATGTCGGAATTCATACGCTATGGCGTCATTCAGTGAATAAAGAGTGGCGAAAACGTCAAAATCGCAGCCGCTAACAATTACTTGACCATGTACATACCTTCACTATGGGGTCGAGAAAATTTGAAACCAAATTTTTGATAAAGTGCTGGAACATCTGCCATCAAGGTAATATAAGCGCTTTTCATTGCATGGTGGTCAAGGTATTCCATAATAGCACTCATAATAAGTTGACCATAGCCTTGACCTTGAAACTTTGGTTCAACTGCTACATCCACTACTTCAAAATTTAATGCGCCGTCTCCGACCACTCTTCCCATCGCAATAGTTTTGCTGTCGACCACAATATGAACGCCAAAAAGACTATTGGGTAATGCTTTCTTAGCTGCCAATAATTCACGAGGAGTTAAACCACTGACTTTCCTTAAACGAACAAAATCTTCAGGACTGACCACGGTCTTAATTAATTGATAATCGATATTTTCCTTTATCATGACACTACTCGCTTTATAACTGTCCTAAAACCTGTGCAGGTTCTATTTTAGTTGCTCGCCACGCAGGGTAAAGCGTAGCGAAGAAACTCAGGGCCAATGCTATAACGACAGTTACCACAACATCATTACGCTGTAACTCGCTCGGTAAATAATCGATAAAGTAAACGTCGCCAGCTAATAACTTACTACCTAATTTTTGTTCAATAAATTGCATGATCGCCGTCAAATTATCAGCAATAAGCACGCCCAAAACAGCACCGGTTGCACTTCCAACGATACCGTTGACGAGTCCTTGAATAACAAAGGTTAACAGCAATGTTGAATTTTTCGCCCCCATCGTTTTAAGAATGGCAATATCGCCCTTCTTTTCG
The DNA here is from genome assembly GCF_053485795.1 of Thalassotalea ganghwensis. NCBI lineage: Bacteria > Pseudomonadati > Pseudomonadota > Gammaproteobacteria > Alteromonadales > Colwelliaceae > Thalassotalea > Thalassotalea ganghwensis. Next base: position 120,002 of record NZ_JBQRUM010000008.1, on the reverse strand, counting down.
TTTACCACCATTATCAAGGTGGAAACAATATTAAAACTCGCTACAGCTATCACCAGAATGAGTACGATCATCATCACCGCACGAACAAGTTGAATATCATTAAACAAACCGCCATGAACATAAGTCCAATCATAAATGTAGACGTAATGATTAATGGTTCTCGCTGCTTGACGGGCAATAACAGGTGCTTGAAAGACATCTGAAACTGCCAGCCTTATACCTTGCACTTGCGCTTTTTCATAGTTAAGTAAGCTACGTGCAATAGGGAGAGAAATATAGGCTTGATTATCATCAATACTGCCACCAAACTTAAATAAGCCAACAACATTAAGTTTTTGCTTTACCGGAGAAGAAAATTGGTTGGCACTGACATTACTATTATTTAAGTTAGGTAATAACACTTGCACAGAGTCACCCACTTCAACGCCCAATTTTTTAGCTGTCCCTTCCCCTAAAATAATACTATTTTTAATGTTAAGCTGCTGCCAACTTCCTTGGGTAATATAATCTGCGATCTGTGAAACTTGCTGCTCTCCTTGAACGTCTACACCTCTGATTTCAACGCCCTTTAATTGAGCTTTCTTTTGCAGCAAACCTTGCACTTTAATGACTGGTGCAACCGCTAGTACATCAGGATGCGTTGCCAAAGTTTTAGCAATATCGTGCCAATTATCCATCGGCTTGTTAACACTGATTAGCTCAGCATGGGGAACTACCGACAATAAATGCTTTGCTAACGCGCGCTCAAATCCATTCATTGCGGATAACACCACAATGAGCACCAATACACCAAGCCCGATACCTATGGTCGATGACGCCGAAATAAATGAGGCAAAACCATTTTGATGTCGGCTTTTGAGATAACGACTACCTAAGTACAAACTAAGAAATGACGCCATTTTCATGAAACTAACACTCAAATGGCTTTAAAACACCATGATCAAGCTTCAACTGCCGGCTCATACGAGACGCCAAATTAAGATCATGGGTAACAATAACAAAACTGGTATTAAGGTGCTGATTAAGCTCAATCAGTAAATTATAGATATTTTCAGCCGTATCAAAGTCCAGGTTACCGGTCGGTTCATCAGCCAACACCAAAGAAGGTTCAGTAACCAAAGCCCTTGCTATCGCTACTCTTTGACGTTCACCACCAGAGAGCTCTGAAGGTAAATGATGTCCTCGATGACTCAAACTGACTTTGGTCAACATCTCTTCCGCTCGCTGTTGTGCCTTTTTAGGAGAGATTCCTCGAATAAGCAAAGGCATTGCGACATTCTCGACTGCTGTAAAATCCATCATTAAATGATGAAACTGATAAATAAAACCGATATGTTCATTTCTAAAGCGCGCTTTTTCACTTTCGGATAATTGATGAATTGGCGTGTTATTAATTAACACTTCACCACTTGAAGGAGTATCAAGTGCACCAGCTAGGTGTAAAAAGGTGCTTTTACCACAGCCAGAACTGCCAACGACAGCCAATAGCTCTCCTGGCTCGACCACCAAATTAAGGCCATTGAGTACTTTGGTTTCTATTTTCCCTTGAAAGTATGACTTAGTAAGGTCAATACATTGTAAACTTTTTGACATTTGACTACTCATTTCTAAGCACCTCAGCAGGCTTAGTATTACTGGCATTAAAGGCTGGATATAACGTAGCGATAAAACACATTGCAATAGCACTAAAGGCAATCATTACGACATCAGCTGCTTGAATATCGATTGGCAACTGCTGAGAAACAGCCCCACTGCCCAAAATATTAATGCCAGTTAAGGCTAAAATATTATTTAAGTTATACGCTAAACCTATCCCAAGCAGCACGCCAAGAAGTGCTCCCCACAACCCATTAATCATGCCTTGGCTAATAAAAATTTTCACAATACCTGCGCGCGTCATACCAAAGGTCTGCAATATACCAATTTCAGCGCGTTTATCTATAACCACCATCACCAGTGCAGAAACAATATTAAAAGCGGCAACAGCAACAATTAGCGCTAAACTTAGCCCCATCATTTTCTTTTCCATCTGTACTGCACTAAACAAATGTCCTTGAGTATCACGCCAAGACTGTAACTCATAATCTGGATATTCAGCGCTTATTTGTGAAATAACCTGGTCAACATTGAATGCATCATCAAGGTAAAGCCTAAGTTTTTCAGCACTATTTGCTTGATGTCGTAATAATTTAGCTGCGTTTGCACTGTGAACATAAACCATACCATTATCAACTTGTGAGCCAACGTTGAAAAAGCCCGCTATTATGAAAACGCGCTGTACCGGCATACGCCCCATCGGCGTAAATACGGTGTTATTAGGCAATATAATCCTAACGTTATCACCAACGGTTACATTCAATTGTCGCCCAAGAGCTTCGCCAATAATGACGGAATATTGTTCTGGGCTTAAATCTGTTAATTGACCATAAGTCATACGCTGGGCAACAATGTTGTGATTTTCAAGTTCAGGGGTTATCCCTTGCATCATTGCCATTTGAACAACCGAAGTAGATTGAATGAGTGCTTCACTCTCATTAATAGGGGTTGCGTGCTTGACGTGGGGGAGTTTTGTAAACGTTTCACTCAACTGTCGCCAATTGGTTAACGTCGACTGAGACTCTGATGACACCATGACATGCGGAACTAACCCTAAAATTCGTTTTTTCAACTCGCTTTCAAAACCATTCATGACAGAAACGACGGTGATCAAAGACGCAACCCCTAAAAGGATACCTGCAATAGAAAAGAAGGTAATAAAGGATACAAAACCACTACGGCGACCACTACTGCTATATCGATAGCCAATAAATAAACTAACAGGTTGAAACATCGAGTTTATTTTAACCAAATAACGTCAAAATTTTAAAGTGCCCAGAGCATAACACAATCAACATCATTCGCCTCGTAAAAATCTGTATCAAAATCCAAAAGGCGCAACTTACTATTTAAACCAGACTTTACCACCTACGAACTTATAAGCTGGTAGACCTTTAATCATTTGCTCTCTTGCAAAAATAGCTTCACACTTGGGACATTGACAAGGAGCCTGCGTATAATCTTTAACAATACGTACTTTAAAGCTTTTCACTAATGCGCCTTTTCCACCTTTTTGATATTTAAAAAGTAACTGATTACATTGTCGGCAAAATATATCGACGGTTTTATTCGGTGGTTTCTTATTAGGCTTAGCCACAATACTTATGTCCGAAGAAAAAAGCTGATATCAAGCTGCTGATACCTCGTCATTGCTTTTTCATGTCGCTTTAATAAATCTTGATATACTTGTGAACTTCTTACCTTTTCATCAAATGGATAACTCAAAATTTCTTGAGGTAGCCTTCCACCTTGTTCAACAGCTTGGACAAGATAACGAAGCACTTTGTCAGCTTGCCCTAAACTATTATAAAGCAAGGCTAAGTTAACTGAATGAAATGCTTTACCACTCCCTTTGTTCAACAAAGATTCATAATTTTCTATCTGACTAAGCAAATCTTGTCGGCTAACATTAATCATTACTAAGTCAATATTCACTGGTTGTCGATTAGGGTATTTACTTTTAATACTTTGATACAGAGCTACTGCTTTTTCTTTTTGACCTAAGTAAAAATAACAATGGCTTTTAGCCAACATTGACAAATAGTCTGGCCCGTATTTTTCAATACTCATTTCGATTAAGGCTACACCTTGAGCAGGTTGCTTATACAAACACAATGATTGAGCAAAGTGATAACCTGCTAGACTATAGTCTGGTTGAATAACTAATGCTTTTTTATACCATTTTTGAGCAAGTTCAATATGCCCTAGACGCTCTAACGTTATGCCTAAATGCAATGCTGCCACAGCATCATTTGGCGCAACAGTTAATGCCCGCTGATGCCAAACCAACGCTTGTTTAAAATTACCTTGTTCGCTATAAATAAAAGCTAAGTTAGATAATATATCTTTGTTAATACTACCTTTTGAATAAGCACGTAAAAGCGCATTGATACTTTTAGATAACCAACCTGAGACATAATAAGCACTACCCAGAGCTTTGTAGGCCTCAGCCGAGTTTTCGTCATAGCTAATTGCCCTATATGCATTATCAATCGCTTTAATTTTGTCTTGTTCATTGCCCCCAAATTGGAAAAACAATTGACTATATGCCTGACTTAATCCTGCATAAGCATCAGAATATTTAGGTTGTATCGCTAAGGCTTGCTTAAAAAAATTAATTGCGATACCAATATCTTGTGCCCGATACCGCTGATAGTATTCGACTCCACGGTTATATAGAATTTCTGCCGCACTTATTGTGTCATTGACAACTTTAGGCTGTGAAACACTCGGTTCATCTAATTTTATATTGTTGAGATAGATTTCATTGACTAGCAATACTGCCAAAATAATCAATAGTAATATGGCACCAGTTTGCGCTATTTTACGCCATAACCTTCTGACATCATTTGCTAAAATATTAGACATTAAATCATTTGCCGTGATCTCTAGCATGACAGATGGTGGGCGTTGAACAATGCATTCAGGCTTTACTGGTGGAATTAATCGATAACCTCTTCCTCTTAATGCTTCGATATAGATTGGTGCTGATGCATCATCACCTAGCGCTTTGCGCAACAATTTAACGCGCTGCTTTAAGGTTTCATCGCCAATTACCCGTTCAGGCCAAACCACATCCATTAATTGCTGTTGACTCATTAGTGCAGGTGCCGACTTTACTAAGGCAACTAACAAATCATAACTTAACTTTGGTAAAGCAATTGCTTCACCATTTCTAGATAGCGTGCCCCGTTGCACATCTAACACTAAATCTTTGAAAATATAACGGGTTGCATTATTTCTTGAATGTTGCACTAACTTAGCCATCAAAACCAAATAGTCTATTAATTTAACCTTATTTCACTATATGTCCAATAAATCATCAATTCTTCACCAAAGCTTCACTAAAAATTCTACCGAGCTTCAACTTGTTATCAAGTAGCTATATTCGAGAGGTATACCCTAGGTTAGCGTGACAAATACAAAAAATTATCGACAACAGGAATACTTTTTATGACGACAACTTCAACCGTAGAGTTAAGCGCTGATCTACCAATAGAAACGCTCGATAACTTTGATAGCCTATGGGGACATCCTAAACCACTGTGGATGCTGTTCATGGCCGAGTTTTGGGAACGTTTTGCCTTTTATGGCATACGATGGGCCCTTACGCTTTATATCGTCGCACAGTTTTATAATGGCGATCCATCCGGTCAATCTTTTGCATCAAATACCTACGGGGCTTATTTGGCACTAGTGTATGCTAGTGCGATTTTTGGTGGCTATATTGCCGACAAAGTTATAGGCGCACAGCACTCTATTTTAATTGGCGCTGTGGTAATGGGTTTAGGTTTATTTATGATTATGTTTTCAAACCAAACCTTATTTATGATTGGCTTAGCCACTGTCATTGTAGGTAACGGGCTATTTAAACCCAACATTTCAAACTTGGTCGGTAAAATCTATCCAGAGAATGACCCTCGCCGTGATAATGGATTTAGCATTTTTTATATGGGAATAAATGCTGGTGCTATGATTTCACCTATCGTCACACAATGGCTAGCCAGTACTTATACCGACACACCGATGGTCGATAATTACAAGATGGTCTTTGCCGCAGCTGGAGTGGGTATGGTGATCAGCTATATTTGGTTTTATCTTGGTCGAAAGCAACTTAACGGTATTGGTAGCTTACCCAAATCTAAGTTAAGAACAAAAAATTTACTGACAGTTATCGTTGGTGCAATCTTGTCAATTATACCTGTTTATTTACTGATGACATTTGCAGGTTCAAAAGTACTTGCGTGGTTGCTGTTTGTGCTATTCATTGGTTTAGCAATAATGTTGTTAGCTCAAGCTAAAAAAGATGGAAAGGTTGCCGTAGACAAAGTTATCGCATGCCTTATCATGTTTGCCTTTAATGTTATTTTCTTTATGTTTTTTGAACAAGCAGGCAGCTCTTTTACGTTTTTGGCACAAAACATTGTTGATCGCAGCATAACTGAAAACTTTGAATTTAAGATCGCTTGGTATCAATCGGTAAATTCGGTATCTATCCTAATATTTGCACCAATTGTTTCATTGATTTGGCTAAATTTAGCAAAACGTAAGCTTGAACCATCGATACCGCAAAAATTTGCTTTAGGACTACTTGGAACCGCTATGGGCTTCTTAGTACTTGTCTATGCTTTAGAGAATTTGCTTAATAACAATAATTTGATTCCAATGTGGCCTTTAATTTTGTGTTATGTATTACATACTATTGGCGAGCTCTGCTTATCACCTATCGGGCTGTCGATGGTTAGTAAGCTCGTGCCCGTTTCTCTTGCTGGCTTTGCCTTTGGAGGATGGTTTTTAAGTACGGCTATCGGTAATAATTTTTCAGGAATATTAGCAGGTTCTATGAGTGGCGATACGGGGATGACCGTGGCGTCTGCCATTTATGGATTTGAATTTAGCTTTTGGTTGTTAGCCAGCGCAGGGGTTGTGCTATTAATTGCCGCCCCACTAATCAACAAACTCATGCACGGGGTAAAGTAGCAAAAAATAGAGTAAATCAAGCGTCCAAATCCAAGGGCGCTTTACACTATTAGTAATTTAAACAAGTTTTTACATATTTAAATGCAAAGTTGTTTAGCAAATGCTAAATTTAGTGATAAATATATAATAATGCGTAAAAACAACTGAGCTGACTTTGATATTTCCAGATCTTCCAAACAATCATGCGCTTGCCATGTTGTTATTAACCGTTATCGCTTTATATTTCTTTCGCCGTGATGACATCCCATTAGAAACTTCTTCGCTGACGGTACTTGTTGCTTTAACCTTAATATTTACCGTGTTTCCGTTTTCCATAAACGGTGAGCTGTTAGAGCCTTCTTCTCTATTTTTTGGCTTTGGTCATGAGGCTCTGGTCACGGTATGTGCACTAATGATCATTGGCCATGCGCTCGTGCGCACAGGTGCTCTAGTGCCAGTTGGGCGAAACTTAGCAAAACTTTGGAAAATAAGTCCTGCATTATCTTTATTATTAACATTACTGATCGCTGCAGCCTTGAGCGCATTTGTTAATAACACACCTATCGTTGTATTGCTGTTACCCATTTTAGCCAATGTCGCATTACGAACAAAAGCTGATTCCTCGCCAATGCTTTTACCTATGGGTTTAGCGACACTGGTGGGAGGAATGACAACCACAATCGGTACTTCAACTAATTTGCTGGTAGTTAGTGTCGCAAGTGACATGGGATTACCCAGAATGGGGATGTTTGATTTCAGTTTACCTGCGGTTATTGCTGGGGCGATAGCAATCGCTTATCTTTGGGTTATTGCCCCCAAGCTATTACCCAAACGCTCCCCTTCACTGCCAGATACCTCGCCGCGCTTATTTAGTGCCTACTTAAATATCAACGAAGATAGTATCTCCAATGGAAAAACAGTCGCGGAAGTACTAAAAATGACTGACGGTCAGATGAGTATTCAAGCGATTCAACGTCAGCCTGATTACAAGAACATAGTACCTTTACCCGACACAGTATTAAAAGAAGGTGATCGCTTGTTAGTAAAAGATCACCCAGATCAACTGAAAGAGTTTGAATCAGTAATCCAAGCAACACTCTTTTCCGGAAGCCAAAAGGTAGATGAAAAGCATCCATTAAATGCTGACAAACAAGTACTTGCTGAAATCGTTGTTATTCAAGCTTCAGGGTTGGTTGGAAGAACCCTAAAGGAAGTTCAATTCGCGAAAAGGTATGGTATTTCGGTGATCGCCCTTCACCGTGGGGGTAAAGCAATGGAAATTGGTCGCAGAAGTATAGGTCATGTTGCTATCCAAACGGGTGATGTTTTGTTGGTTCAAGGTGAAGCTGAACAAATTGCAGAATTAAAAGAATCTACCGGCTTTTTAATCATCGATGGTGCAGCTGATTTACCTCAATCAAAGAAAGCGCCTATTGCATTAGGTGTATTATTTTTAGTCGTTTTAGTAGCAGCACTTGGCGCTCTTCCTATCGCCGTTAGCTCTATTTGCGGAATATTAGTGCTATTGGCAACTCGTTGCCTAGATTGGAAAGAGATTTCCGCTGCGCTAAGCAGCCAAGTAATACTAATTGTGGTTGCCTCTTTGGCATTAGGCTCAGCAATGATGCAAACTGGTGGTGCTGATTATATGGCGCAAGTGTTCGTTGCAGTGTCTTATACCCTCCCACCTGGAGGCGTAGTCGCTGCGCTAATGCTATTACTGGCAATACTCACCAATATCGTTTCTAACAACGCCGCTGCCGTTATCGGCACCCCAATAGCGATATCGGTAGCCAATCAACTCAATGCCCCCGTAGAGCCCTTTATCTTAGCGGTATTATTTGGCGCTAACTTAAGTTATGCAACGCCGATGGCTTATAAAACCAATATTCTGGTGATGAATGCGGGGGGTTATCAATTCTCAGACTTTATTCGTGTGGGCACACCCTTGATCATTTTAATGTGGGTAACCTTATCACTGCTGTTAACTTGGCTTTATTTGTAATTTAAATCCTTAAGTAGTATCAATGCAAATGCGAGTTACATATCTTTTTGATGGTCTTGGTATTATATTACTGGTAATTCTAAGTAAGCTTCTAAAAACAACTTTTCAGCCGCTTTGCATATCAATACGCTTGAGCTATTGAACTGTTTGGTAAATTGAATTTTACTAGTGACTTAAGACCAGTATTAATAGGTGGTTCTTTTTGAGACATCTGAATGATAAACCTTTAATGTAAGGAACTTGCAACATCTTTATTAAGCTTTTTTCTCTTCATTATACAAACTAAATTTGCTCCATAATCGGGCGCTGGGAATTTTAGAAATGAAATTTATATTATCTCTTTTATTATTCATGCTAACAGGAGCAGTAAAAGCTAACTCAAACCATTTAGAGCCAGTACCTGCTTATGATTCTTCCGGGTACAATCAAGCTGTATTTAAGTCATTAATTGGTAATATTCGAGCGAAACTTTGGATGGTGGTTAGACCTAGCTTTAGTAAAGAATATGCAATTATTTTGTATGAACATAAAAATGAATGGCGGTTAGAGAAAGTTACAGCTAAAGAGAAAATTTGGGCGTGGAAGAAAGCAGATGAAGGTCGTTTTGTGTTGGACATCAAAACTACTAAAGCAGTTGACAGAAAATTCACGATTGTAGACAAGGAAAAGTTACACAAAATAGTATTAGCGTGGAATAGTGCTCTCAAAACTACTCGATACTCTGAAAACAATTTACAAGGAATGGATGGCACAACATATCAATTCTATTCACACTATCAAACTTTTGGTCAAACATGGTCTCCAACTGAAGGGCTCCCACTATTTCTTGTCAACTTGGGAAAGAAATTAGAAGAAATTGTAACAATAGATAAAACAGAGCGAGAAAAAGCTTTGAAAAAAGCAACCGATATAGCCATCAAAATTATAGAAATTACCCAGCGAAAAGCTGACTAAAAATTAAGAAAACAAGGCTTGGCTGTATAGTATAATTTAGTTCAGCCAAGCTTTATCAGTCTCTTATTTATTTGCTACTCCGCAATTATCGAATCACTATCAGTCCTTTTACTTTGACTAATTTCTCGACTTATCTTTTGAATATGCGTTTCTTTAGTATCACTATCTTGAAACGGCGGAATATTCATACGTTGTAATGCTTCAAACATCTCAAGGTCTAACGCTTTATTCGACGCCAATACGTCTATTAACGGCGTTAGGGTTTGTGCTAGTTGTTGAAGAATATCTTGACTAAGCTCAGCTTGGTTTACTTGATTATCTTTCTGACCAGTTTCAATATTCACTGCTAAATTCAGACCAGAAATTGCCTCACTTAATTTAGCTAAACCGCTGTGTTGGCTATCTTTCAAAGTTATCGTCATTTCCTGTAAACTTTGCTGCAATAATGCGACTTGATTAGCGACGGTCTTGATCGGGTTGTCATTACCATTTAGGTTTTGGTGGCGTGCATAATCTTTTTTAATCTGTATCCAACGTGCTGCCTCAGCGTCATTTAATGTTCCGCGCAACTCACCAAGTTTGAGTAAGTTTTCCTCGGCGCCAATGGTTAACGTTTGCGCTTCGCTTCGATAATGATCTGCGATCAATTGCTCAAGCTCATCATCTGTCATTACAGGGACAACCTTCTCAACCATTTTATTCATGTTTCGATAGCTACCTTGCAATTTGAAAGGTGGCTCTGTTCGGTACTTATCGTCTTGCGCTGCAGAGGCAATGTATTGGGTATTCGCTTTTAGAACCGTTTGTTGGATTTTTCTAATGCGTTGAATGACGGCTACAATTTCATTAATTTCAGCTTGCGAGTAATCATGTGCTAGCTCATTTGCGTTTACTGGTTGACCGTCGGCCATTTTTACTAACTTATAGAGATCATCCATATCCCGGGTTGCCAACGGTGCAAGATAACGATTACTTGTTAAGCTGTTTTCAATAAAACTTAGTGAAAACTCCATTTCACGACCACTTAATGTGTCACCCAAGTTATAAATATCTGCTCGGTTTGCGAGCATGTCCGGGATTTTGAACGCTTCTCCTGATTCCGTATATGGGTTTCCAGCCATAACTACTGCGAACTTCTTACCACGCATATCATAAGTTTTGCTTTGCCCTTTCCATACACCATCAATTTTACGTGAACCATCACACAAAGAGATGAACTTCTGCAAAAACTCGGGATTAGTGTGTTGAATGTCATCGAGATACAACATGACATTATTACCCATTTCAAACGCTAGGTTGATTTTCTCTACTTCACTTTTCGCTGTTGAATTAATCGCTTGAGACGGATCCAATGATACTTGGTCATGACCAATTGATGGGCAATTGATCTTAACAAACGTCATTCCTAATTTACTGGCGATATATTCAATTAGCGTAGTTTTACCATAACCAGGAGGGGAAATTAGCAACAACAAGCCCATTAAGTCAGAGCGTTTTTGACTGCCCGCAGCACCTATTTGCTTCGCTAAGTTTGCGCCAATAATTGGGAAATAGACGTCGTTAATGAGTTTATTTCTGACAAAAGACGACAATGCTTTGGGCTTAAAATCATCTAATTTAAGTAACTCTCGTTGCTTTGCAATAACCTGTTGCTTCTTTTGATGAAACTGTTGAAAAAGCTCAACAACGTTAAAATAGTAATGACTCAGGCGAGCAATAAACTCTTGATAGTTAATATCGATGCAACGCTCTTTAATTCTCCGATGTTGACCTAATAAACCTTCCACTGTTATTTCCACATTAGCGTCAGAACTATAAAATAGCTCTTGATCATTCGCGGTTAAATAGATCGCTGCTTCAATAAGTTCATCCGTATCGACAGTTATGTCCTCACTATAGCTAAAAGCCTGTAGCCAATGATAATGTAAATTGTATTTTTGCAAGGTCGTTTCACAACCAACAAGAGCTTGTTTAATTTGCTCGCCAACTTTATTTCGCTTTATCGCTAATTCATATTGCTGCACAAATGATAAAGTGTTTGCTTTTATGACAAACTTATCTTGATTAGATGCTAATTCATCAATTAAATAACTGGCGGACAACTTAACATTAGCCGCTAACCACAAATGGGTCTGATGATAATCAAGTAACTTCTCGGCAAGCTCATTGGTCAACGTTTTTCTTAATTGAGTTGTGCCAAATACTTTTTCCATAAGTGCAAGGTTTTGACAACGACTTGAAAGATACTCTTTATCTTGCTCACACAAATGCTCTAAATAATAAAAAATAGCTAGCTTTCTTTCCTCTATGGGATAGGCAAGTGAACCAATTGAGGCTTTCAATGTTAATAATGCAGTTAGTATCTTGGTCGCATCAGCATCATGGACACCTTTATCATACCCTTCCTGATACCTTGGTTGAGCAAACTGATAAACAAAAGCTTCCAGTTCGTTACTTTCAAAGGCGTTTAATAAGGCTTTTTCATCAAATGTTTCTTGCTTTTGCGCTTCGAACAAAATTGAAGCCGCTAAATACTCTCCACGATAAACCTGCGCAGACTCTGAAACCAGCTCTTGCTCCCATAATGCTTCAGTACCTAAAAACAAGTCTTTGGGAAGTTCTTCAAAAAACTCACTACCACTGATATGCAAAAGCATTTGTTCTTGCTTTGGTAATAAGGTTAACTCTAATTTTTGTTTGTTCACTGAAAACTGGTGATCACCAATTTTAACCAAGGTACCATCTGCAGAGTAAATGTCTGAACGATCTCGCAGTGCTCTAGTGGCTTGTTCTTTAGCATTCTTTAATTGGGCTTCTAAATCATCGGCACGAACTTGATCATCTAATTCTCTTAATTGACTGATTACTTGTCTAAGTTTCGACACCATAGGGTCACCAGCGAAATAGCTATTCAGTTCCTTGGTTTCACTAAATGCTTGGCTTCGCCTGATAATACCTTCGATAATGCGTTGTGCTGCTGTCATTAAATTCAGACATCTGCGCTGTTGGGTATCAATTAACTGTTGCTTATGTTGCTCAAAGCTGTCGTAGATCTCATCCCGCTTAATCAATATCTGTTGATAGAATTCATCATAATCGCTAAATTGACTCTCAAGTTCCTCCAACTGAACTAAGATTTGCGACAATTGCTCATCACATAACTGAGGCGACGTACTTGCACTCAGACCGCTGGTAACGCTTTGCGATAGGAGCTTAAAACGGGCTCCGAACTCAGCGCTAGCTTCTTCACTACCGACTTTTTTTGCCGCCAATTCAGCGGTAGCTTTAACTCGATTAATTTGACCAAATATCGAGGAAATATCCTCTAAAATACGCGTTCTTTGGCGACTATCTTCAATGTCGATGGACAACATCGTATGGTTTAATAGTTCCAATTCTGAGATCAGCAATGCAATATCGTCGTGCACTGGAACAAGAGATAATACAGAGTCACTTTCTTCAACTTGCTGCTCTAGCGCTTTAACTCTGTTAAGGTACGGTTCTAAAGCATAATCAGTAAGTAAAAAATCGGCTGTGGCTTGACTTAACGAGGCTGTTTTTTGTGCTAATTGATCTTCCATCATGTCAATAGTTTGCTCATCGACATACTTCAGTTCTTTTAAGGTTAACAACTCCCCTTTAAAACTCGTCAGTTTCGTTAAGTACTGTACATACTCTGTTGACGATGAAAACTTAGAAACTTCCGTTTCTTGAATGAGTTGCTCAAACTTTGTCTGACATGCTAATAATGCAGCTTTGCTTTTTTCCTTAACACTAAAGACCTTTTCAAACTCATCTAAGACGAGTTCTGAGGTATCAGTTATTTGCTTAATAATATCTCGAGTTTCATCAAGTTTTGCTTCTTCAAGCCAATGATATTTATCAAATAACAACTTGGTTTCTTTAATTAGATCGTGATAGTGCTGACTAGTTACTTCATTTACCGCTATCTTGCGGGAGATGTTGTACAAATCAGAAATCCCTCTTACCAATTCGGGATTACCTATTTTGCCATAAAAACTATTATCGAGCGGTTGTTGACTAGCAAACTCAGGCGAGCAAAATGGTGTTTTCCAGATTTGCATGGCATGAACTCGAGAAGGTTCCGATTCCGCTTTAAAAATAACCGCTTGACCATCTTCATAAATACTTTGCCCATGCCCATATATCGGATTTTGCAATGTACGTGTGATTAAGTTGTAACCAAATAGTGCGTATTGGCCCTCATTAGGTTCAAAGAATATGTAAAGAAAATCTTCACCATTGGGCGATTTTATCACCCGATGTAATTGCAAGTCTTCTGCATTATCTTCAAAACGCTTATGATCACCATTTTGTAAATAATAGCCACCAGGGAATATTATCCCATGATCTTCGGGTAACTGAATACAGGCATGAGCAATCGCATCTTGACGGAGTACTTGCTGCGTTTTGCTATTATAGATGAGATGTCTAGTTTGCTCTTCTCGATAAGGTTTTATCTTTAATAAAATTAACTCACCAACTCTAGCATAGTGAATATCAGCATCATCGAGCGATTGATGTTCATCTTCTACTGGTTCTGAATAAATGCCCTCGCCATCTTCGGTGTTGTTTTCAACTTTTAGCGTTATTGTTCCACCTGTTGATTCAACAAACAGGGTGTCAAATAAATTATAATGAGGAAATTTGCCTTGCTCTTGTTGCTCACGTGTGACTTTTAACCACTCAAAGTCGAAGTTCTCCGGTGGCTTAATATCTCGCTCACCACGGTTATCGATATAACTAACACGATGATCGACATCTATCGCCCAACGGAATACTCTAATATCATCAATACGTTCGCCAATCCTAAAGATGGCAAAAAGCTTACTACCTTGACGATAAACATGAGCTAGATATGTTTTATTGTAGTAAGTATAAAGCTCATTGAAATCCCTTATAAAATTAGCATCGTCTAAAAACGAGTCTTCAGCTGGTACATCAACAATTTCAAGCCCGCTTTCAGTTTGTTGGAGTTGGTGCAAACTAAAGACATCGGCTACGGTAATGTTTCGTTTTAGTCCCAAAAAGACGTTATATCCAAAGAGTAAGGTATCTCCAACAGCAGCAATATCACGAGCAACACAATTATGTTCGGTTCTTACTCTGATACGCGCAGCTACCGTCATATCTGTTGAGCCGAACGTTGTTAAACGTTCATTATTTAACTGCTTAATTTGCGTGTTTAATGCTTCGCCTAAAGCCGTTAAACGTCGTTGAATAATATCGTAAGAACCGCTATCAACCTCTGACGGATTGCTAAGACTTTCCTTATCAGACATGTAAAACTCCATACCCCAAAATTTGCCATAACATCGCCTGTTAATTAATTAGTTTTACAGGCATAGGCTGCAACATTGCACAGCCTGATTTTCATAAATGTAATTAAAAAGTACTTATTTAATATCTGACTTATCTTGATTGCCTAAATTTAACAAACTCGCCAACGCTCCCTTTTGAGTTTCGTCAGCATTGTTTAAGGTTGATAACAATTTGGCCATGTTAAAGTTTTTTAGGGTTTCGCTTGATTGAGCAGCTCCTGAAAACACATTTCCTAAATCATCCATAATGTTTCTATCACCTTCGAGTTGATCTTTAAATAAGCGTTTTACGGTATCACTCTCACTCACTAAACCATCAAGCGATTTACCGACAGTGATTGATTTCATAAATTGTCGTAAGAAGTCACCATCGCCTCCCATGATATTGATATTAGCTTCCGCTAAAGCTGTTGCTAACACTTCGGCTTGCTTCTCCGCCAAATCAACACTGTTAGAAAGTTTTGCAAAGGTTAGCTCTCTTTCTTGATTTAAGCGCAATCCAAACGTTTCAAACTCTCTCGCTTGCTCAGACATTGAATTCAACACGTCTTGTTTCTCACGTAAACCTTTAGCTTCTGCGAGTGATTTCTCTTCAATACCTTTGGCTTCAGCTGTTAAACGCAACTCTAATGCTCTTGCCTCTGCTTCCCCCTGACGTTCACTTGCATCAGCCTGCGCTAACGTAACTTGTGCTTCAGCTAAACCTTTACAGGCCGCTTCTGCTTGATTACCTTCCGCTAGAATCCGTTTTGATTCAGCTTGTTTACTCGCAGCCTTCAGCTCCGCATCAGCCATTGTTTGCATTTTTTTCGCAATAAATTCTGCTGCTTGTTCCTGAGCCTTAGCTGACTCGATATCTTTAACAAGCGCTTCTTCTGCTTGTGCTTGAGCACTGATAACTTGCTGCTCTTTTTTACGATTCGCTTCAGAAACGACACGAAGATCTTTAATTCGCTCTTCTTCTTCAGCAACATTCTTTTCAACTGCGATACGCTCTCGATGAACATCTGCAATGTTTTTGCGCTCTACTTCAAGAGCTTTTTCTTTATCGATGCGTAATATCTCTACTTCTTTTTGTCTGTCGATTTCTTCGATTTGACGAGCTCGAGTTACCTTTTCTTCTTCAATTGCTAAAGCACGCAATCTGTTTTGCTGTGCAATTTCTGCCTCTCGTTGTTTATTTTCTTCGGCAACAGCTATCATTTGTTCAGTATCAATGCGTGCTCTTTCTGATTTCGCTCGTTCTTCTTCAACTATTTTTGCGGTTTCTGCTTCTTCTCTTGCTTTTAGTGTTGCTATTTCTCTTGCTTGCTTTGCTTGGGCATCCGCTAATTGACGATCAAGCTCTAATCTTTTTTCTTCTGCATCAACGTTCTGACGTTTTATCCTTACTTCTTCTTGGCGTTTCAAATCGTTAGTCTCGACACTTTGTTGCGCAGTAAGTTCTGTTATGCGTCGAATACCTTCCGCATCCATAATATTATTAGGGTCAAGATCATGAATTGAGGTTTGTTCAAGAAAATCAATTGCAACATCCTCAAGGACATAGCCTGATAAGTCTTGACCTATAACGGCTTTAATTTTATCTCTAAAATTATCTCGCTGAGTAAATAACTCGGTAAAGTTTAATTGCTTACCAACCGTCTTTAACGCTTCGGAAAATTTTGCTTCAAATAGTTCTTGAAGTGTTTCTGGAAAAGAAGAACGTTCACAGCCTACTTGCTTAGCAACACGTAATATGTCTTCTTTCGTCTCATTAACTCGAATATAAAACGTAATAATAATATCTGCTCTAATATTATCTTGGCATATCAAACCTGAGCGACCTTTTCGCTCTAACACCATACGTTTGGTTGAAATATCCATAATTTCTTTTTTATGGATAACAGGAATAACCATTCCACCTGTCGTGGTAATTTCTGGTTCAGCGCGCAGCTTGTTTATAATAAGTGCCTGACCTTGTTCGACTTTATTGTAAAATTTAGCAACCATTATTAACATGGAAAAGACTAATAGTGCGCCTATTCCTATCGCTAAATAAAGGGGTTCCATTACCATGAGCATTTCCTCTTGCTATTTTTCACTAAAACAGTGAAATTTATTGATATTAATATTTTGGTTTTCGTTAAATTGTTATCGCTGATAAGGAGCAACAACATAAACATGTTGATCTTGGAGGTAGTCGACAACAACCGCACAATCCCCCTGAGATAAAATTTGATCTGGCGCACACCGAACATTTACCAAAATTTCAGCGCCATTATGAGATATACGAGCCTGACCAAAGTCTGCATTCACTATGCTGGTAGCGATAATTGCCTCAAGACCAACCAAGTGCTGACTTGTCACTGTTTCAGCACTTTTAAACATTCCTTTAAGCGGACGAATAATCAGTGCAGTAATCGGTAGTGAAATTATAAACACCACTAAGCCGCTAACTGTACCAAATAGATAATAAAGCCAACCATCTGGTAACAAGGCCAATATATAATGTTGAGAGTAAAAGCTGATCAGCCAACAGACTAAAATTAAGATACTAATCACTAACGTAAAAGGAATTCCGGTCAAACCGAACGTTAAGAATAATCCCGTTAACCCTGAAACGGATGTAGCCGCATCGGCATCGAGATCAACCTCCATATCTCCCGATAAATCTAGATCAACAACCCCGAACAATCCGACCAGCCAATAGACAATGACCACACCAAGCAAGACAGAATAAATCAGCGATGGAAAATGAGAGGAAACTTCTAAGACATATGTCATTGTTCATCCTTAAACATAGCTAGGGCTCGTCAATTGAGCACTAAAATCAATGTAATTAGCATAACGGGTTGACATATTATGTCAACCCGTTATGCTAATTAACAGTTTTATAACATTGAAAAGTAGCACAAGAGTATTAATAAGTCATCGCTTTTATCTCAAAAATAATATTGGTTAGTTATTTTATATGACTTTTGATGGGTAATAGTTTTATGATAAAACGATAAAGTAATCTAACAATTGTAAGGACATAATGTAATGAAATGTACGAGTTGCAAGCAAGGTGAATTAATCCCTAGCTTCTTAGAAGGACTGTTTAGAGCGCATACATGCTCTCATTGTGGCGGGAACTGGGTATTGATTGAAGATTATGTGGCATGGAAAGAGAGAAATCCACAACACCATTTTGACAACACTATCGATGTGCAACTCGATGAATCTAAGCAAGCAGTTCTTTGCCCTGTTACCGGCACGATAATGCGTAAACTTAGACTATCCCCTAACACAGAACATCGCATAGACTACAGTGCGAGTGTCGGTGGAGTTTGGTTAGATAAAGGTGAATGGGAGCTACTAAAAAAAGAAGGTTTAGCCGGTTCACTCAATGGCGTTTTAACCGCACATTGGCAAAAGAACATCCGAATGAGTAGTACAAAAGAGCACTTCGCAGAAATTTACAAAGAAAAGTTTGGTGAACAGACTTATCAAAAAGTTAAAGAGCTTAGAGAATGGTTAATCCAACAGCCCAACAAAGCTGACTTAAGGGCTTATCTATTGGCCGAAGACCCATACTCTGCAGAAAAGTAACACCATAGGAGGATATATGAGAGGAGCAGGTGGAACATCTGGCGGATTAGGCCATTTTTTCATTGGTTTGATAATGATGTCTGGTGGTTTTTATATGCTATTAAATGCGATTTCCGTTTCATCAAGTTTTGGCATGTCGACAAGACTCTATAGTTTTTCAGCTATGGGTAGTAGTTATCAACTGACTAGCGGAATGATTATGATCCCCTTTATCTTCGGTATTGGGATGATCTTTTACAACAGTCGCAACTTATTCGGCTGGATATTATCAATTGGCTCTATTGCCGGTCTCATCTTTGGAGTTATTTCATCTATTCGATTCAGCTTCAAAACCATGAGCTCTTTTGATCTAATCGTCATACTGATTCTAGCCATTGGTGGTTTAGGTTTATTTTTACGTTCATTAAAAGCATTAGATGAAAAACTGCCTGATTGATGACAATTCTTGATGAGAGTACTTGGCAACCGACCTCTTGGTCGGTAAGATAAGCTTAATCACTAAAGAGGTACAAACTTGTGAGAGACGCTGAAACTACCCGCCAAAGAATATTAGCTATTAGTGCTGAAGAAATAAGAAAGCATGGTTTTACCGCCACAAGCTTATCAACCATCTTATCTCGTTGCGATATATCTAAAGGCGCCTTGTATCACCATTTCACTAATAAAATGGAACTAGGATACGCAGTATTTGAAGAAGTATTTACGCCAGAGTTTATCGCACTCTGGGAGCCGGCGGTTTCAGTTGCCGATCCCATAGAGGGGTTATGCGAGTTTTTTGAGAGCATGCTCACTGAAATTAGTTGTGATGAACTCGCGTGTGGATGCCCACTCAACAACCTTTGTCAGGAAATGTCATCAGTCGATGAAGGGTTTAGGTTACGTATTCTTAGTATGCAACAGCAGCTAAATGGCTTAATCGCTAAAAATCTTGCCAGAATTTCCAATCAACTTAACGACAACGTTGACGTTCAGCAAGTTGCTTATTTTATTGTTGCTACTTTTCATGGTGCATTAAACTTAAGTAAGAGTTCTAAAAACAGCGAACTTTTTTCTATGGTTATTAAAGAGTTGTGTAAGTATATAAGAAATCTAAAAGCTACTGTGAAACTTCCTAATTAAGCCTTTACAATGAAATTAGCTAACTTAGTTAAATCTTTTATTTACAAACCGAGCGGTCGGTATGTAAAATACCACTATTACGTATTTTGACTATCGACCATAAAGGACAACCTATGCACCGCCTCGTTCAGTTTTCATTATTATTAATTGCTCTATCGTTATTACCTTGTCAAGCTGTCGCTAATCAAGCACCATTATCACCGTACAAAGTGGTTGAGGAGACTGGCAGTCGTTTATTCGAACGTATTAAGAATAATCAACAGGAGTTAAAAAAGTTTCCTGAACTAATGCGTGATATCGTAAAAGAGGAACTCATGCCTGCGATTGATTATCGCTATGCTGCTTTTAAAATTTTGGGTAACAAGCATTTATCAAAAACCACTAAAGAGCAAAGGCAGAATTTTGTCGAATCAATGAAACAATACTTAGTTCGTACTTATGCATCCGCACTTACCCAATATCATGATCAACAAGTATTATTTGAACCTGAAAAGTCTACTGGAGATAAATCGATTGTTGCCGTCACTGCCAAAATTGTCGAAGCAAACAAACCAGAAATAGACTTGGTATTTCAATTAAGAAAAAATAAGCAAACGGGTGAATGGAAAGCCTTTAATTTAATTGCCGAAGGTATATCATTACTTGACAGCAAGCGTGCTGAACTCAATAATCGCATTGAAAAATATGGTATTGAGCAAGTTACCGTTGAACTAGCAGCATTATCTAAGTAACTTTAGCGTTAAGATGGGTTGATCTTTAGAGGCTATGTTGGCAGCAATTGTTGATGTTGTAATACAAGATAGCGTTGATGCCGTGTGGTTATTCCACGTAAATTAACGATAACGCAGTAAAGAAACATCAGAAATGCTGTCCTTTGGATTTGTTTAACTGCATATTACGCTTTGCTACTTGCTCTGCGCATAGAATAACTATGCGTATCACTAGTGCCGCGATTAACATGCAGTTAATTCGAACAAAATTCAACCATAAAAGATCAACACGCCCGAGTAAAACCATATAATCTGTTAGGTATTTTAATGGCCTTAAAAATCGATCATGTTACTATTCTCGTGTCTTCACTTGAGCACAGTATGCCCTATTATGAGAAGCTTTTATCCCTTATTGGCTATACGAAATTGCGAGACTTTGTTTGGACTGATCAACAAGGCTTCTATTTTCAATTTAATCAATCAAAAGCAGGTAGCAGCCCTTATGAACGCTTTGGGGCAGGAATGAATCACTTGGGATTTACCGCTCCTTCTAGTGAGTTTGTTTATCATGTACAACAAGAGATGAAAGCCAGCGGGTTCGAAGTACCAGAAATACAAAACTTTGGTGACGTACGAGCACTGTTTATGAAAGATCCAGACGGAATACGCTTTGAAATTAGCTATTACCCGCCTGGCGTTCAAGCTGTAGATTAAACAATAGGTTTAACTATTGAATAATTTTAATCCAATCCCCCGGCTTCGGTTCACCTCTGGGATATAAGCCGTTTAATAACCTTAACTGTTGAGGCGTATAAGCTCCCAAATTTATCTGTTTAGCCAATTCGTCGATGTCAGTATTTTCATTAGCCTTTACATAATGAATTGTCATCGATTTTTTAGGTCGTCTAATATTACGCTCAGGCCTAAAGGTTTTAATACTTTTTAAGAACATTGCATCATAATCTACACCTTGAGTTGGCTTTATTACTTTGCCTTTAATTACATAGGCTCTAGTCCCCTGAAACAATACCGCGACCCTCTGTTCTTGATTATTTTTATCACCACTAATAATACCTGTGTGTCCGATCAAGCCATTTTGCGCAAAATCTTCAGACCGTAATAAGAGGTTTTCACCAATAGCACCTCTTAAATATTCATCTGGCGGCACGCGCTGACGATTCAATCCTATTTGTAGTGTCATGTTCGCTGATTTATCTTTTGCAGAGCCAACAATTGCACTGCGCTGATTTTCCACTTCCCAGTCTTTCGGAAATTTAATAGAAAAACCAAGTTTTCGATGAATATATCGCCCTTCCTCTACTGGCTTCTCTTTCATCATTGCCTCGTAGTTCACGCCATATACCATACCTTGAATATGCTCTCGATAGGGTTGTTCTAAGACTTCTGCACCTTCAGTTTTGGGGAGTATTCCAGCTTTAGCAATAACTTCTTTTAAGCGAACATCATTTCGAGGATGAGTTGAAAACACCCCATGATAGCTCACAGGTCGCTTTCCTTCGCTCTTAGCTCGATAGCGTGTAAATTTCTCTTGGTCTTTTAAAACACCAATAGTTTCCACGATCGCTTGAGGATCGTAACCCGTTTTAAACAAATATTCCGCGGCTAAACCATCTGCTTCAAGTTCCATTTCTCTTCCATAGCCTTTTACTGCAGCTGTTCCCCATAAACTTGTTGCATCACCCAGTGCCGCTTGACCCGTTGCTAAAACAGACAATATCGACAACGTCGTTGCACCTGTTCGAGCAGCATCTTGCCTTACAACATGTCTAGCTGTGACATGCGCAATCTCGTGAGCAAGCACGGCAGCAAGTTGCGCTTCAGAGTTTAAATAAGCTAACAATCCTCTGTTGATATAAATGTAGCCACCTGGTAACGCAAAAGCGTTAATGTCAGGTGCATCAATAATATGAAATTGATAGCTTATATCTGGCCGATGACTATTTTTTACAATTTTCTGTCCGACTGTATTGATATACTCTGCTAATTTTTCATCCTGATATATCGGCATAGACTTCATCAGTTTTTCATGCATTTCCCGACCTGTTTCGATTTCTTCTTTTTCAGACATAAAAACCAAGTCAGGAGTGCCTGTAGCTGGGTTAACTGCACAGGACGACAAAAAAGCACACATCGTCAATATTCCAAGACCTTGTAGTAAATAACCAAAGTTCATCATTTAAGCTTCCATCTATTCGTTAACGATATAATAACGCTATATGCCGCTATTAGTTGAGAAAAATGTATTAAGTTGTGCAGCCATTGCTTTACATGCATCACCTTGAACTGGCGCAATTAACGGTATTGGAACCACGACCGCAGGCACATATGATGTGCCATCGGTGACACTGCTGACTTTACCGAGAATCTGCCCATTTTTATAATCCCAAATAGTCGCTTCGTATTCAGCTTTAGTGTCCCAGGTACCAAAACCAAAACAGGCGACTCCGGTAGCTGCTAAGCCACAGCTGATACTGCCCGCAGAGCGAGTTTTCTCCGTGTTACCGTCAACCCAAACGATATACTTAACATTAAACCCTTCTATAAGTTGTGAAACTCGCTCATAAGCCAATAATCGTTTTAAGTCACGAATATGAGCAGGTGCAGTACGCGCTTCAAACCACGGATACAAGGTATCGACAAAATCTTGTTCCGGAACAACCGAAACGCCTTGATTAGACCCATTAATAACATCGCCAATACAAGATACAAGTTCAGGCTCTGTTTCATAATCACTACCAGCACGTCTACCAATAACGACAATAGAAGAATCTGCTTCCAAGGAAACTTGTTGATGCTTTACTTGATCTACAGTTACCGATGTACAGCCACCACTGCCGAGCATGATGCCCAAGCAGAGCATTAGTGTTACTTTAGTTTTAACGATCATATGTACTCTCCAACTATCATGCGGTAGTAAAATATTAGACCTTCAAACTATCCTTTTAGTTTCTTTTCCTTGTCAAATGCCTTGTTATTTAACGCCACGTTTTTACTATTCAACCACTGACTAATTTCAGGTAAGTTAATAAATCTTATTGATAAACCGGCCCCAAGATCTCTTAACGCTATGACTAACGCATCATTTAGCGCTTGTTCATTAGATTTAAAAAATGCAGTGGGTGTTTTTCCATAAGATGTTAAGATCCAATCAGCGATAATCTGACCCTGCTCATCAAATACCCTTATGTTATATTTTAGCCAAACTTCGTACATTTTGCCGCGTGTTTCCCTTGGTACGCTATATTGAAAACTTTCCAAATTCGGCTCAATAAAAAGATCAAATTTAGGGGTCTGATTGGGTGCTACTGATGCGATGTTTACCGATTGCGAAAACATTGCACCAAAAACTGTATTCATTAAATCAACTTGCGCATTACCTATAGTGATCTCCCACTCACTTCGTTGTTCATTAGTTTCAATATATTGATAAGCGCGAAACTCAGGCGACATAACCACTCCAACACGCAACGGTAATTGGTTTACAACAGGCACAGGAAATGTCCCTTCAACATTTAAGGTACTTTTACAGCCAGATAGAAGCCCCAAAAAAACCATCCATAGATAACATAGCGCTTTTACTTGTAACTTTTTGTTAAACATAAATAATCACCTATTTCCACTTATGGCCGAAAATCATTTAAACCAACAAACGTTCCACCATTTTGAAAGGTTAATTCTCTCATTAAGGTTGCAAACCTAATCCCTGTCGTTTGCAAGTGACGTTGTCTGGCAAATTGCACAGGAAAGCCGACAGCATGAATACGTACCAAGCGCTCCCTGCTCTGATTGGCTTGATTAATGCGATCTATTGTTTCAATCACATTTTGAATTGAGCGTCCTGAAAACTCATCCCCCATGACATAAAGGCTAATTTTTTTATCTTGAGCAAAAAACGTACTGATTGCCTTTTGAACACCTTCGACAGGGCTTGAGTTACTAAATGGGTTCCAAGAGCGTAAACGATTAATGATAGCTGAACGACGAGCAGGTGTATCAGGTATCCATTTTCTCCGATAGTTGGTAAACATATAATCCCCCATGTCGTTCATAATCTGAATACCTTTGACTTCTGGATAAATATTCAAGGTTGCGATAACCTCATCGATCATCCGCTGCCAACCGTAATTAAACATACTGCCAGAGGTATCAATAATAAAAATCAAATATTCGCTATCGACCGGTATGCCACCAACCAGATCATTTTTGCTTTTGTAGTTTTGCCCTAGCAAGCGTTCCATTTCTTCGGTTAGTTGCTGCATAGCTATGGCTAACTTACCCTTCTCTTTTTGACTAAATGAAGCAGCTTTTGCCATTTGAGCATACTGAGCTTCTATCGTGGCTAAACGCGTTTTTAGTATGGCTATCCGCTCTTTATTGACGTCGATTTGTTCATGCTTTGCGGTTAGCTCACGATTATAGACACTGGTCTCTCCACGAATTGCAAAGAGCTGTTCTTGCAAAGCTCTTACTTGCCCATCAAGCTTATTGGTTGACTCTTCCAGTACTATTGGCTCCATGGTTTTAGTTATCATTAACAACAAGATAATAGCGCCAAAACCACAGCAAATAACATCCAAAAACGCTATTGAAAACTCTTCTATGTTTCGACGTTTGCTAGCCATAGCTCCCCCTAAGGCCAATCACGAGAGGGGCTCATAAATGACCCTCGAGATAATTGTGCCAAACGCCAAAACGCCTCCGCCGCCATAGGATCTCCTTCCATAGGCCAAAGCAGAGTATTAACTGGGATATTAGCGGGCAAATAGGTTAACGCCTCTTCAAATAAGACTTCCCTTTCTGGACCTGAAATAGTGCCACTTTTCTTAGTTTGGGAGCCGATTGTAGGCAAACCGTCGGTGATCAGGATGATATTATCGGGAAGCGGATCAAGACTATTAATACTAGCAAACGCGTTTAATAAGCTAGTGCCGCCTTGAGGGACAACTTCATATAAATTAGTTAAACTCTTTTCCAATTGCTCCTGATCGGACAACACTAGCCACTGACCAAGAGTTGACTGATCTGATGCTGTAACCTTCGTGTTAAAGGTATGTATTTGATATTGGCTTTCTATGGGCAGCTTGGCAATCAACCATTCGACGGCCCTAACCGCCCGCTGCCATTTTTCTGATAGCTTTTTAGTATCATCCGACATATTACGTCGACGGATCACGTTAACAATTTGATGATCTAACATACTTGCCGAGGTGTCTAATAAAATGAGTATTCGGCTGCCACCTAAGCGTAATCCCGTTAAATATTGACGCTCTCCTTGGCCAATGAATCGCCTCGCATTATTACCTTTAGCTTGCTCTTCTTCTAATTTTTCTTTTTCTAATAATAGCGTTTTTAATTCTTCCTTCATTTTAACTATTTGCTGATCATCACTTTCGGTATCAATAGTGACTATCTTGTTTTTTATTGCATCAATTTCTTCATTAATGCGCCTTGCTAAACCATTGGCTTCGACCAACTCCTGATCGAGTAACGACAGCGTATTTTTTACCGCGACTAAATGTTCTTTACCGACTAATACTTCTTTTTCGAGTAGGTTAACCTCTGCCTGAAGATCATTGTTTTGACTTTCAACTTGTACATTGACATCGTGCTTGATAATTAAAAAGACAAGAACGACCGCACCAAAACCACACGACATGATATCGAGAAAAGACAAACTGAAAGTATTGAAACCACGCTTATTAGCCATGAACTTCACCTGATAACATAAGCTTAGCTAATGAAAACCAATTACCATTTTCAGCAAAAGTTACGAGGTCCCCTTTTTTAATCGTTGCCGTTTGTTTGATCAAAGTGTTGTTAAGATAAACTTTAGCGTGGCAATTATTTTTTATCGTCCAACAACCGTCTTGTAAAATTAATGTCAGCATGCTTTGTAATGGTTCTTGATCGACAAAAGATAAGCATTGGTCACTCTCTAATGGTAAAGCAATAACATCACTGCTGAGTTTAATAACATCACCATTAAAAATAATATGAGAAACCTCTTCTTTTGGCATAGGTTGCGCTAATACTTGATAAAATCGTGGTAATGCTGTGATCCTCGAAATGCCCTGAGAGTTTTGCTCAAGCACTGCATTTAACGATTGCCAATCAATACTGTGTTCAAAGGTAATAGGTGTTGCATCTAAAAATGATAAACGTTTACCGACACATCCAAAGGCTGTGCTATAAAAAATTGCTGATGATGGAACGTTAGGTGAAATGAACTGCCTTAAACTATCTTTAAAAAAACGCGAAACAATGGCATTAAAGTCATCGACACTAAAGTGATAGGTAATTTCGGACAACTCTTGATCACTGATGGTTATGCATGATGGCAAACTGGGATCTTTAATCAACGCGTATAACTGGTCTATTAGGCTTTGTTCTGCAATCGCAACATCAAAACAATCAAAACGATATTCGCTAATAAATTGCTGATTTAACCAAGTCGCTAGTTCTTCTAATAAATCTAAAAAACCATGCTGATTGACGACATGAAATTCGGTTAATTCAGCGTTATCACCTAATTGCACCATAGTTAATGTGGTTTGATGCAGGCCAAGATCGATAAAATAATTGGTAGTTTCATTACCTACAGATGCAACGGTTAATACTGACTTATCAATCACGGCAATCACATCGACATGGCACGCCTTAATAACACCAAGTAATAGAGATAACTGTTTTTCACTATATTGACCGTTAACCAATACCACCACTTGATGAAAAGCCGGCAACGACTTGAGCATTTCATTAAACTGCAAATAGACTAAATCAGCGTAATTATTTACTCGCTCATTAGCGCTGTCGATGTCATCTAAAGAAATTTGCTGCCAATAGTGGTCAAAGCAAGTTTGTGGATTGGTGCGGCTATGGTGCAATGCTTCTTCATCAAAAGTGACACCATCTTTAGTTACCCAGGCACTGCCCAGTTGATAGCAGGCCTCACCATCAAAGCGCAAAGATAGCTGGAAGTCATTGATATTCAATACCGCATAATTCATTGTTTTACCTCATCATTGTTTGACTTCATATGATTAAGTAAATTGTTATCACAATAATCTTGTGTATTTTGCACCAATCGTTCTTGCATAAGCTGCAATTGATGCATAAAGAACATCAAAAATATGCTGATAACAAGCGCAATAAATGTTGAATTAAATGCCACCCCCAGGCTGTTGGTGACACCTATGATATCGCCTTCTACGGCTTTATGTGCTTGTCCTAGCGCTTCACCAATTCCGCGAACAGTTCCAATAAAACCGATAGATGGTATCGCCCAAGCAATATAGCGAATCATTGCTAACTCACTATCGAGCTTGTCAGCTTCCGCTTCGCAGACATCTTTTATCGCGCTGGCAACGGCAGCGACATTGCCAGTTGTTGCAAACCTTTGCAGCGCTATAAGCAATGTGCGAGGTGCTAGCATTTGCTGCTGTTCTTTAGGTAATTCTTGCAACGGCCGAATTAAGTTTCGAGCATCAACAGGCAAAATACTGGTCCCCGGCTTTACATTGAGCATCGCATGATTAAGCATATTCTTTTCAAAATGAAAATATTTCGCTTTATATCCCATAATCAACAAAGCCCAACACATTAAAATTAAACAGGTTTCTTGCTCGTAGTCTTTAAGAACAACATAAAGTGAACGGTGATTGGTCACTAAACTTCCCGCAGCTTGCTGCGCGAGTTGCTGCTGCGCAATCGCGTCAGCTTTGGGACGAATCATGGTGACATAGGCAGCATGAACAACAATGATCGACAGTAACAGAGCGAAAATTTGATATATAAATTCATTACCTGCATTTCTCTTCATGGTTCTTCCTTATTATTCTTAAATATCGACCGGAAAAGAAACCGCTAAGTCTTCAGAGATTTCTTCACTTGGTACAAAACTATCATTTTTTTTGTTTGGCAATTTATTGACGTCAACAGAATCGGTTTTAGCTTCACCTTTGCTATCTTTCACTTGTTGATTTTCAGCTGGTAACACAATTGATTGTTTACTATCTTGCTTTGCAGTAACTTGCTTTGTATCTTCCGGTTTATTGACTGCTAGTGTTTCTTGAGCTATGGAAAAATTCGACACTGATAACACAAGCGCAACGCTCAGCACTTTCTTTGATGTGACCATGGCAATATGCATACACCTACCTCACTTAAAGTGCATTTCTGGCAATACGAAAACCAAGGTCATTTCTTTTATCGTTACTATAATCGCGATAAGAAAGCCTTAGTTCAGTGCGCGTTCCATGTGCCCAACTTGCACCACGTATCACGCGATAATCACCAGTGTCAGGTCCAAGAGGATTCTCCTCTGTTTTTAAGGATAAACCTGTCGGAATATGATAATAATCATTTACCCACTCAGCGACGTTACCTGACAAGTCAAAGATCCCATTGCTATTCGGTACAAACTTAGCCACCGGAGCGCTAACAACATATTGGTCGTTATAGTTGGTTAAGATTCTTCCTAAGATCGGTGCGCTCGCAACATCGGCTAAATTGGCTGCTCCTTGTGGCGGAGGTAGTTGTTCCCCCCATGGATATTTTGCCATTTGACCATTTTCATATCTTGCGACATAACTCCATTCAGCCTCGGTCGGCAAACGATATCCGTTTGCTTGTTCATTTTGTCCAACAACTTTATTATCCTCTACCACATAATAAGCGGTGAGGTTATCTCGTGCTGACAACCAGTTGCAGAATAGCGCTGCTTGTAACCAGGTAACTTCAACCACAGGCTGCCTAGCACCATTGAGGCTATTTCCCTTAACATGGCCAGAGAAGTGTGCTTTATCGAACTGTTTAAATTCTTGGTTGGTAATTTCAGTAACGCCAAAATAGAACGGTTTGGTTAATTTTACGGTTCGTTGCGCTTCATTTGCTCTTCGTCCTTGTTCACGACGCGAAGCTCCCATGACAAATGTATCATTAGGTTTAAACAGCTTTAACTTACTCCCCGTTGCCGCACTAATTTCTGGTTTTAAGTTGTCAAATCGAGCTTGTTGTTCTGTTTTTAATGTAATCGATAGTGCTTGTACTTGTGTCGCACTAGGCAAAATATCGGCTTGATAACTGACGTACCCCTCTTTTTCAATTTTTATCGATTGTTTCTTTATCGGTAAAGAAAAAGTTTGATTGGCTCGCCCCATTAAGCGTTCATCAATATAGATAAGCGCATCTTCAGGAACAACATTAACTTCTATATCACCTATTAATGGCTGCAAGGTAAACCGTTGAAGAGTCTGTTGCCCCGACGGTACTGAAAGCATCACGGTTAACGCTTTATATCCCTCTTTAAACAACATAAGCGGTTGATTTTCATCAGGCATTACCTCAGCTTCTAGCGGGGTTTTTCCTAGAAAGCTATCACCAAAAGTAACACTGGCACCCGAAGGCTGTGATTCAACCACAAGGTTACCAAAGACTTTTATTAAACCTACAGTTTTTAGTGATTGGTGCTCCCCAGCAACAACACGAACATCACGATACGTTGTTTGATAACCTTGTTTTTGAAAAACTAATCGATGTTCTCCCTGCAATAGTTCGGTCGTTAATGGTGTAACGCCAAGTAATGTTTCGTTTTGGTAAACCTCTACGGCTTCAGGGTCACTTGAAATCGAAATATCGGCCCAAGCGGGCACTAACGTAAAAGCTAACGATTGCGTTGTTGACTTGCCCTCTATCGTTACCGTTTTCGTTTGTTCAAAATAGCGCGGGGCACGAATGGTAACCTGATGCTCACCTGCACTTATCTCATCACTCAAATTTTCTTTAACCTGCACTAACTTATTATCGACTAAAAGCTGATAAGAGGTTGTAGGTGAGACATTAAGTTCCAGCTTTCCAGGCAGAGGCGTAAAGGCAAATGATTTCGATTGATTCTGCGCTTGTTCGACAGTAAAGCTCTGAGCAATAGGATAATACCCTTTCAGTTGAGCATTAACCTGATACTGCCCTTGTTGCATTAAATAATACTCATTCCATTTAAATGCCCAACCTC
This sequence comes from Thalassotalea ganghwensis, assembly GCF_053485795.1. Classification (NCBI taxonomy): domain Bacteria; kingdom Pseudomonadati; phylum Pseudomonadota; class Gammaproteobacteria; order Alteromonadales; family Colwelliaceae; genus Thalassotalea; species Thalassotalea ganghwensis. Next base: position 89,714 of record NZ_JBQRUM010000008.1, on the reverse strand, counting down.
CAGAAATTTCAATTTGTTCACTCGCGGGTACCGTTTGTACAAGGACTGATCTTGCAGTAAACAAGTACCATAGCGCTGCCAAAGCCATAACAAATACGAGTACTAATATATAGTTAACTGGTCGAGAAAAATGACCTATTTTAGGGTTTTTCTTTCCTTGTGACGGGGTAAAATCACTGGCCTGAATAAAATGATTTTTAGGGTTTGCATTCAAATTGTGCTCAGAGAAGTGTTCAAATCTACTCATCCATTGGTTACCTTTTCATTGCATTGAATGACAATTGTTTTTGACGTGTCATTTGGACCTAGTGAAAAATCCTCCCTCACATCCCTAAAGCCGTCTCGCGTTCCGACAAGGGTATATTCACCAGGTGTCAACGTTAATTCTTTCTCGATAAAAGTGCCAAGAGAGCCTGTTTTATATAGCGTTACTTGCGTAATGTTGTCAGATTTTAATGTGATAGAGACCGGTACTTTCATTTTGTTGAGTATTGCGCGCGCTGCCGATATCTGTGCCGATAGCTTTTTCCCTGGCTTGTTAATGGCTAACGCATCTTCAAAAGTACTTTTCGCTTGATTATAGATATTTTCACTGGCTAATCGATTGGGCTCATCAATTATGCGCTTGAGATCTGTGTCTAACGCTAATCGAGCCGTTGCCCTTAATTCTCCGACTTTGGCTTTAACCAAGGTCGGATCAAGGGTAAGTGCTTTTTTGTAATGTTGTTGTGCTTGCAGCCAACGCTCACTTTGTTCATCAGCAACGGCAAGACTAAGTAAACTTTCTATTTTAGCTAAGGTTTTTTCATTATGACTTTGTTCAAGCGCATCTTGTGCCAGTTTTGCATTAGGTTTAATTGCTAATGCTTGCTGGAAGCTCTTAATTGCGCGGTCATAAGCTTTATTTTGTAATTGTTGATAACCACGAGACATTGCCTTAGAAAAATTTTGCTCGATGATGCGTGAACTAACATCTTCCAGCTTATCACGTGCCAATGTTGACAAAGGATCAAGCCCCGTAGCTTTTTCATACCATACTTTAGCTTGTTCTAGCTTTCGCTCTAAAACCAGTTCGTCACCTTTATTTAAATAATCAATCACTTGCTCAAGTACTAAACTGCGATCAAACAATTGCTTTGCCTGCTCATTTTGCGGTGAAATGTGCATTGCAAGTTCCAGAGAACTCTTTGCTGTTTCTGCATCTTGCTCGGCTATTGCATCGCGTCCCGCTGTTAAATACTGTTGAAAGAACGTCTCGGCGCTTTCATCAATACGAGTCAAGGCATCTAGCGCTTGATTATAGTGCGCGATCGCCTGTTCAAACTCTTGATTGCGATAAAATAGATCGCCTTGGCTCGCCGTATTTAATGCTTGTTCAAACGGTTTTTTTGACCACAACTGAACCTTGCGTTCTTCTAAGTTATTTTGTAAGTCGATGACCTCAGATAATATTTGCTGGGCTTGCTGTCTAAACTTTGCCAATTGCGTTTGTTTAAATGGAGATTCATTAATTGGCTTGGCATCCTCTTTAGCAATAAACGCTTTAGCATCTGTTTCGATCGCTGGCTTTTCAACCGTTTGTGGTAGCTTAAAAAATACATAATAAGCAATGAAAATAAAAAGTAATAGAACTGTAAATACAAGTAAGTTTCGTTTCTCTGTTTTAGCAAAAAACCTTTCTTTGAAAGTCGGCTTATTCGCAAATACCAAGGAGACGGCTTGTTCTTGTTGTTGATTGTTATTATTGTTATTTTTCAGTTTATCGCTCATGAAACAACTCACTTTTTAGTCTTAATTAAACTATAGAACAACAAATTAACTTCTGCTTAACTTCCAACTTCGATACGATAAAGTTCTTGTAAAATTTCGCGCCATTGTTTGTATTGATCTTCAACTGTCCCTGTTAAAGTGACGGTTCTATCCTCAAGCTCTATGACATGCTCTGCAATACTCGCTTCTAAAGAATCTCCTAACTCTTGCAACGCTTCAACGTGAATTTGAGCATCAGCTTCTCTATCGTAGCCAGCTTTCAAAACATAGGCCCCTGCAGTAGCACCCAATACAGACGCCGTTCTAACACTAGCATTACTATTGCCTGCACCTAAAACTCCTGCAATAATAGCTGCAGCCCCGATTAACTTTTGGTTAGTTGCTTTGCGCTGCATATTTCTTAGCGCCAAAACTTCGTTATAACTTTCATGTCGCCATTGCAAGTACGGTGTTTTCATCTCCTGATAATAGCTACCATAATACTCTTGCAAGGTATCAATAAAGAGGTGATCACGATCCCGTACTCTTGAAATCCGTTGAAAGATAGGATCGTTTTCAGCTGGGAGCCGATTAATAGCAATGTTTCCATTGCTATCACGACCAAGATGTTCACTATATATTTCCGGTGCAAATGCTTTAGCAAACTTTAAGGTTGATATTTGTCTTAGCTCAACTAACTGCTCAGAACTTAACGAGTGCCTGTAATTGTTTATATCATTGGTTATTTGGTTATATATATTCTGAAAAGGCTCTTTTTGTCGGCGCATCTTCTTATCGTACGAATAACGACTTGCCATATGATAATACTCTTTAGTAAACCAATGCCGACCTTTCGAGTCGGCAACATTTACCGAGATATTCATTCTTTCGCCATCAGAACGAATAATAGTACCTGTGACGATAACATCGATAGCATCGTAACTACTTGGTATTACCCTAACCGCTCCCCAAACTGAACTTGCTTGAATGGCTTCCATTAACTTATATGGAAAATAGCTTGCCTCAGCAATACGGATCTCCGGAAAGACAAGTTCATCTTCATCAAGTTCGTCTAGCTTATCCAACCCGGGATCAAATATCTTTATGCCAATATCTAATAACTCACGATCTGGAATATCTTGCATATTATGTTGAATTTTAACAACATCAGTTGTTTTCACCTCTACAGAACTGCAAGCACTCATCATGATAATAGTAAGAACAGTAACCAGATTTACGAATATTCTCATGTAATTTACTCTTGTTGTTTTTTATACTTACGATATTCTTCCCAAAGCTTTTCTCTTAACTTAGGATCAGACTCTTTTAACGCAGCCTCTCTTATTTGGCGAGCAACAACATCATCATCATTACCACTAGGAATATCAGCGGGTGGAGCAAATACTTGTGGACTGTGGTTATAGTCACCTTCTCGCTGATTTGGCGCGCTATTTGGCATTGTCCCTGCACCAGAACTACTGGCAACAGGGGCCGATGGACTGCCGTCTCCAACTTGTGATTGCGAACTATCGGGTGCTCCATTTAACACGTCATCATATAACGCCCCACCTGCTGAGGAATCGTTCGCGGCAGCTACTTCATCTTCACTACCCGTTTCATCTTGGCGGCTTTTTACGTGAGCTCGTTCAGCTAATATCATGCCGTCAAAATCTCCCATTCCTTGTTCTAATTCCTGCTCTAATTCAGCGATTTTTTCTGACGATGTTTGATTATTGCTACTAGACCCCAAGGGGTCACTTTTACTTCCAGCTACTATTTGACCTCGATTCTTAGCTTTTTTAGCTTGAGTCGATTGACTCGCCTGGCTGCTGCTCGAACTGCTTTGGCTAGATTGACTCGCTTGACTGTTACTTGAACTACTTTGACGTGATTGACTTGCCTGGCTACTGCTCGAACTATTTTGACTGGCTTGACTGTTACTTGAACTACTTTGGCTCGATTGACTAGCCGAACTAGATTCTGCTGAATTTGAACTAGAACTGGATTCAGTTTCTTCTTCTGAAAAGTCTATCTCATCGCTTTGCGACTCACTTGTTTCGCCTGTTACTGGCTCAAACTCTTCCTGTGAATTATCAGATGCTTCGCCACCATCTTGCTGAGCAGTTTGTTGCGTTTGACTTGAAGATTCACTACCTTCTGCATTCGAACTCGACTTTACATCAGCTTGACGAGACGTCTTTGCACCTGTATTACTTTGAGATTCAGTGGATGATTTTCTCGCACTTGAAGAGCGTTCACCACTTTCACTTTGCTGCTGCTTAGCTTTACTTTGTCTTTGTTGTGGCTGAGAAGCATTTGATGGACGCGAAGCCGTTGAAGGAGGTTTTGGCATTGAACTTGGTGAACTAGTTGAAGGCATACTCGTTGGCGGCGGCGGTGTTTGTGCCTGTTGCGTTGTTTTACAACCAACAAACATAACCATGCTAATGACGCCAATGACCAATTTTTTTCCATGAAACATCTTCAGCTCTCTCCGAGTTATGGGTAAATATGTAATTGAATATTTTCAGCAAGAACAGGTGTCCCCCTTGCTATAGTTGGCCGAAACTGAGTTTGCCTAAGTATTCGCATCAACTTATTTTTGGTTGCATTGCTTTTTAATGTGTCATTGACAATTTCAATATTTCGAGGCTTTCCGTAAGGAGTAACGTCCAAGGAGGCAAGAACATACTCCTGCTTGCCTGTAACCATACTTGTCCCCTCTAAACTAACAAACGTATTATTTAAACGGGGAAAATCAGGCAATGCCACTGGTTTAGAAAACATCTGTGTGACAATTTCATCATCACTTATTTGACTATCTACATATTCAAAAGCCGCCTGATAATTGCGATTGGCTCTATTTCTTTTACCGAACAATAGATACCAATCTGCCAACTTAAGCATGGTATTACCGACATTAATCGGCTGATCATTCATAGCTTTTTGAACAGATAACTCAAATTCAATTAATTCTTCTCCTTTAACATAACTTTTCGACTTTAACGTCCCGATCTTGCTAGTGATATTAGTGTCTTCTATCGCCATGTTTCGCTGGCTAGATTTTTTGAGTGTGCTATCTATAGATACCGGACTAACAGCGATAAGATAATTAACTAACTGTAAATCTCGTAATGGCGCAATAAGTCGTGGATCCTTTTCCCCATAATGAGTCTTGATTAACTCAATTGCTTTTTCAAGCGTATAATAACCGCTAACTAAATCTAAAACTGGCTCCTCTTTAAGTCTTAGAGCAAACGATTTAATGTTCCAATGAGCTATTTGAAGTGTCACGTCAAGCAGCTTGATTGAATTGTTACCAAAATTTTGACGAGCAAGCCAGTAAATATATGAAAGCTGACTTTCTACTTTTCCCCATTGCTTACTCGCGTAGTAACTATTAATAAGTTTTTCCGCTATGGGTGTTTGAGCTGTTGAATACAGCCCTTCATTTACACGCGTTAAATGCAATGCTCTTTTGAAAGTTTTAATCGCAAGCTCATGCTGGTTATACTGTTGATATAAATTGCCCAGGTTTAAAAGCTCTTGAGAGAGGGTTGCCCCATAAACACCTTCACTCGATTCAAGTATGTCGATTACTTGCTGATATTCCTCGACCACTTTTTGAACTTGACTTGGTGATAGTGTATTTTTCGAGTTTGCATTTCGATCAAATAGAGATGATTTAATCACATCACCACGCGCTGATGACGGAGCGCTCACTAATGACAATGCAATCAGCAAAGCCATCATCTTTAATGTTGAATGGTTAAGGATCATACTCCCCCCTCGAAAACCTCACAGCCAAAATTTAGCCCCTAACTAGAGAGTCTACTTAAACAAAAGCAATGTACTTTCCCAGGAATGCCGACAATATCTCTATCTTTTTTGTATACAATAATTTATTGAAAACTATTGTGATATTGACCGCGACTTGATTTGAGCAAATTAACAAACCAGCGTTAATTTAAGTATAGATGTGATAAAAACGAAGTAAAGAAAGCCGATAAAAAAATAAGCAACTTTTGTTCAAACCTCAAACAAAGCTTTTAATGTTAAAGCTTTTAGCTAGTTCGACAAGTGTAACTTTTTGTAACAATAACAAAAGCAAGAACGTTATTAAAAAAGCACTAAAAGCTACCATAACTCGATACCAAGCATCCAATAATGACTTTTACGTTGATACGTCGAGATATTCTCACCATATCCATTAAAATACATTAGTTTTAATGGAAACTGACCAGCCAAATGGTGAGTAATATCTAATCGGTATGAAAGGTGATTAAGATCTTTACCCGTTATTAGTGTGACACTCCAATCGGTAGTGTCAGCCAAATAATCGAGCCAATCCTTACCTTGCATATCTCTACTTTCTGACGTACTGCAACGATTTGAAGTCGCTGGTTTACAGTTAAGAGAGTTTAGTTTTCGCGATAAGGTAAGTTCATAAGTATTGAAGTCATAAATTTGTTCACGGCTATTATCGATTTCAGGTAACCAATCAATGTTTTCTTCTCGACCTTCAACAAACCCTAACCCTTGCCAATTGAAATAGACTCTTGCGGAAAAATAGATATCTGTTTGAATAGCTAATCGACGGCCAAGCAAATCTCTGCGATGTGTTATTGTATATTTTGTTGATGCTCTTAAGTAATCCCAACCTCTACTCAAGTAGTCAGTGGCCATTGCTCGAGCCCTTTTCTGCTGGAATGGGTCAGTCAAGCAGTCATCTCCCTTATCTGTGCAATTACGTAGCAATAGATCTTGTACTTTATTATCAAACATTTGCTCTCGATCAATTTCTTGACCATTAGATTCATGAAAATACCCCAAGGAAAAATACTGATAGCCACTAGGTTTATTTTCATATTGATATTGATAAAAAACTCCAGGGTTTTGACGTCGGGAAATAACGGGAGCAGAATAACGAGAGCCAAAATAAAAGTCGTATAAACCCGTGTAAGCAAAATATACGGCACTTGAACGTAGATCGCTTATTTGATCACTTCCATAGTCATCCAAACCGCCCCATAGCGGATACTTCATTGAGACCTTAAACTCGAGATGACTTCCATCTAGATGGGCGTCATCTCGCCCAACGTAACCAAAATAGGATGGTTCAAAACCAGATAAACAACGGAAATACATGCCTTCTTCTTGGCATTTTTGTTGTTTAAAGTCTTCACTTTTTCTAATAACTTTCGACCAAAAACTTTCCTTAACCTCTGCGCTAGTCTCAGCAGTTTGCTTAGCTCTGTCAGAGCTCATTTCTGTTAATAAAACTTCATTGTCTATTTCTTGAGAATTTACTGGTAGAACTGAAGCCGATAGCACAACGACCAATAATGATAGCCAGGTGGTCCGTTTTATCATTGTTATTTATCCAATTTTGAAGCTAGTTTAAAAACATCTTAATGTTTCAATGATTATACCGTTAAATAAAGAGTTATCGTAAATTTTATATTTATATTCAAAACGAAATAAACAGCTTTTATAAGCGCTCTAATGCAAACTAAACGCTATAGAGAGTTGATCTTTAGAGGCTATTTTTTGAATTAATCTTACAATTTTTAAACAATTATCTTCTTTCAAAAGCTGCCCTGACTCAATTAACTTTGATAACATGCCCACCATATGTTTATAACCCATTAACCTTAAATCTAGTTTGTTTTACTGCTATTTATCGTTAATTTCCTCTAATAACCGGAGTAACTTGGGCATGATAAGAGTCATCATGTTAGGCGTCCTTTGCCTGTTCAGCAGTTATTTATCTGCCAATGATAAAAAGCCCCAAAATGAAAGTACAATATTTAACGAAACCATTAGCTGGAATGCTCAACTTGGCTTTGCGCTCGCTTTTGAAAGAGAAATTCTAGATGGTTTAGAGCAGCGCCACTTTGCAGATTATATTAACTTAACGTTACTCGTAGATGTTTATTACAAAGGATTTTTTATTCAGTCTGATCACCATCGGGCTGATACTCACTCTTTAGGTGGAGAAGTAGGCTATCAACTTTTTGTTAATGAAACATCAGAGTTAGATATCATCTCTAAAGCCTATATAGCTGGGCTTTCGATTGAAAAAACGCTTGAAGAAGCAGATAGCGACATCCCCATTCTTTCAGGTTTAAAAGATAGAAGAGTGGGTGCTGGCATCGGCTTACGATACACACGTTACATGCAGGACGATATGGTTTCATTGGATATAGCAACCTTATCACCTTCTACTGGAGCTCACGGTCTGCTAGCTGAGCTGTTTTATAGTCACGCGATGCCCTATCGTAATTGGGATATGTACTTTAATAGTAGCTTAACTTACTACCCAAACGATATTATCGATTACTTCTATGGTGTTGATGCTAGTGAGGTTAGCTCGCTTCGTCAGCAATATAAAGGCAGTAAGGCAGCAAAATTACAATTTGAGTTTTTTGCGCTCAAACCTCTCTCAGAATCATGGACACTTAATTTTGGCGCGAGTCACAGTTTTTTTACCGCCAATATTACGGACAGTCCCATTGTTAGAAGACAAAACGCTACCGAAGTAATGCTGGGAGTCTTTTATGTATTTTAAACAAAGCAAAGGAGTTGCTTGGTTATTATTTTTAGGCGCCATAGGAAATATTGCTTTTTTTGTTAATGCAGAAACACATACAAAGGTAACATCTACACCAAGTAAAACCTCAGTTTCTTTTAACGCCCAGCCAGCAAATTGCGTTACGCTTCGTCAAGGCAGAAAATGCTATGCTCAAGTTAGCTTACAATGGAGTACACCAGTAAAAGGAAATTTTTGTATCTACGCAAAAAACGAGCATTCGCCCTTAAAGTGCTGGCAAAATACTAATAATGAACAAGTTATATTTGAATTTGAGTCTGGCGAGAAAATTGTTTATCTGCTCACATCTAGCGATGATAAAAAAGTGATTGCTAAAACCAGTATTGATGTTAGCTGGGTCCATAATGCAGCTCCCAGAAAACGTCGTTGGCGATTATTTTGATCCTTATCGAGGTACTTTATGAGTAACAATGAAAAAATATTACTGGTTGAAGATGATGTATCACTTGCCAATTGGGTTATTGAATATTTGCAAGAGCAAGGATTTAAGGTCAAACATATTTTACGTGGCGATGCGGTAATCGAGGTTTTTGAACAGTTCAAACCTGATCTGGTATTACTCGATGTAATGCTGCCAGGCATCAATGGTATCCAAGTATGTCAGTTACTGCGGCAAAAAACGCCGATTCCAATCATCATGCTTACCGCTCGGGCAGATGAATTTGATGAGGTTATCGGTTTGGAAGCTGGTGCTAACGACTACATTATAAAACCTGCACGCCCAAGAGCTTTGCTTGCGCGAATCAAAGGAGCACTGAGCGCTTCTACGACACCAAACGCCAAGAATTGTGAGCTAAATTTTGGCCAATTGTCGATTAATACCGAAGCCAACCGCGTCATGTATCAAGGAAAAGAAGTTGAATTATCAACAAGTTTGTTCGCATTTTTATGTTTTCTAGCCCAGCATGCTGGCAAAGTTGTTGATAGAGATACTGTTTTTAAGCAATTAAAAAATCGTGAATATGACGGACAAGATCGTCGTTTTGACGTGATGCTGTCGACATTACGTAAGTTGTTTAATGACGACCCACAAAGTCCACAAAAACTTAAAACTGTTTGGGGTAAGGGGTACTTATTCGTTGCGGATGCTTGGAATGAGTAAATCATGACAAGACTCTTTATCAGTATCATTATCGCCGTGTTAGGATCATTATTTTTAATTGGTGTGGGATTAGATAACTTAGTCCTCAGTGAAGATGAGCCAAAAGAAAGTGACGACATAATTGTTTACCGACAGCTTATTGATGGATTCAGTCAGCAGCTAAATCAGCCAGCAGCACATCAAATCGTTGATAAAGTAAAAACACTCTCCACTGAGTTTGGCCTTTCATTATCTATTGATAATAGTAACAATGTCGCTCTCCCTTCGTCGCTTGCAAACCAGTTGAGCGCAAAAGGTGGGCTTTTACTGGCAACTGAACAACAACCTTATCTACTAAAAACAATTCCTAACCATCCTAATTACTTATTACGCCTCGAACTACCGACAAAACAAGCGCACAATGAAAGCCTTGATATCATTCTGACGATCACCTTGTATTTAGGGGTTTGCATTATTTTAATCATCTGGCTGCTCCCTTTAGCTAGAAGATTATTTATTTTGACAAACGCAGCAAACCTGATCGGTAAAGGTGAAGTTAATATTCGAGTAGCAGAAAGCAAGCTCTCTTATATTCATCCGTTGGAAGAGAACTTTAATTTAATGGCCGCGCAAATTGAAAAGCTCTTAAACGATAATAAATTACTTGCTCGAAGCTTATCTCATGATATTAGAACCCCGATGTCTTGTCTTCGTTTTGGTGTGGAAGCCGCCTTATCTACAAATGACCCAATTAAGAAGAACAATTATCTTGAACGAATGGAAGCTGAACTTACCAACATGGAGCAGATGACCAGCACCTTTTTATCTTATGCAGGAATGGAACGTCACGGGGTTAATCTAAAGCTTGAGCCGATCAATCTTAATTCATTTCTTTACGATGTTTGTCAAGAACTACAACCTCTGGCCGAGCAATATAACATCAGGTTAGTAGCCAAATTACCTGAAAAAGAAATAACGTATCCAATAGACTGCTATTGGTTTCAACGTGCAATTGATAATCTTATAAACAATGCATGCCAATATGCGAGGTCACAAGTTTGCTTAACATTGACTAAAAATATAGACGATATTGAAATTACTGTCACCGATGATGGTAAAGGCATCGCTAATGATAAACTAAGAGAAATATTTGATCCGTTCGTTAAGCTTGATGCAGATCGCTCTCGCGAACAAGGACATTTTGGGCTCGGGCTTGCTATCTGCAAGAAAGTGATATCTTGGCATAAGGGAGCAATTGTCGCCAAAAATGGTAATACGCAAACCGATAGTTTGGCTGGCGCAGTTTTTATCATTCATCTTCCTAAAAAATAATAAAGGCATCAACGATAACGTGATGCCTTTACTCTAGCTAGTTAGATTTGAGCCGCTTATATCATTACTGACATTCTAGATCTGCTTTTTGATGTTCCGGTTTTTCCTCAATGACCATGCGATTAACCGATAAATTCAACGTGCCAGTAGTAGAAAGTTTAAGCGCTGTTTTAAGCTCTTTATCTGTCACAATTGCGTCAATAAGACACCGGCTATCAACAGTAAAGCTATGCCATTTATTACTTTCTAACTGATTAAGCAATGGTTTTATATCCACTGATTTAAGGCAACTAACCGTATTTTCACAGCCAAATGATAACAACACCGGCTGAGTCACTTCATTCTCAATGTTTATCGTAAAGTTAAATAAGCTTGGTTGCGTTAGCAATGTCTTAAGATCATTATCGAGTGCAGGACTCAATGTTTGTTGCGTTAAGAATTCAACACTGGCGTATTCACTTCCGTCAAAAGTTAAATGAAAAGCATCTTCTTGAACATTCCGATCAATCGTTCTAAATGAAACCCCATTAATTTCAACACTATTGGAACTTACGACCACTTTCTCTTCTTTCGATTGCAACGCTAGCTGCCATGGACTAACGATGCCGCCATCAAAAAATGCAAGTGATTTACTGCTATGGTCGATATCATAATGTTCATTCAAATCGTTGCTTAAATTAACTGAATCACGATAAGTTAGGCCATAACCATAAGCAAAAAGCGGTTGATAATCTTCATCATGACGATTAACTATTTGATCAGGTGATTTTGGCCATGAAAACGAAAGCTTACCTTTAAAGTCGTGCTGAATTTGCTCTTGAGGATTTTTCAATAAGACATCCGCGACGGCCAAACCTTCTGAGCCAGGCAGCCAAGCAGCGACAAACGCATCACTGGCATTAAGCTCTGCATTGACCCACATTGGACGGCCACTGATAAATACAGAAACAACTGGAATTCCTCGAGATTTCAAACGTTTTAACAACGCTAGATCGCTTTTGGTCTTCGCTTGATAAACCAAGTCTTTAATATCACCTTGTCCCTCGGCATAAGGTTCTTCACCAAAAATCACAATCGCGACATCAGCTTCCATCGAAGACTGACCATCTTCACTTAATTCAACTTGCCCACCAGCAGCGAGGATTTGCTGTTTCAAACCATCATAAATCGATGTACCGCCAGGAAAATCATTATTGGTATTATTCGTCCCTTGCCAAGTGATCGTCCACCCACCAGACTGCTTTCCGATATTGTTTGCACCATCGCCAGCTATTAACACCTTAGCGTTAGGTGAAAGAGGTAATAGGTTGTTGTTGTTTTTTAACAAGACAAGAGACTCTCGGACAGCTTGACGAGCCACTGCACGGTGCTCACTGCTACCAATCAACTCAGTTTTTCCTGAAAAGCGACGTTTTTCAGGACTCGGTTTTTCAAACAAGCCTGCGCGTAGTTTAACCCTTAAAATTCGACTAACGGCATCATCAATTCGAGATAAGGGTATAATGCCTTGCTTGACTTGCTCGATGGTATTTTCCATCAAAGGCTTCCAAGTTTCCGTTGGTGCCATAAAAATATCTAATCCAGCGTTAATCGCCGCTGGACAACTACTGTTCGTACAGCCTTTAACTTGACCATGCCCATTCCAGTCACCGACAACAAAGCCATCAAATCCCATGGTTTCTTTCAAAACATTGGTTAGCAAATAGCGATTGCCATGAATTTTATCACCTTGCCAACTGTTGAAAGAAGCCATCACAGACTGCGCGCCTGCCGTTAAACCACCGACATAACCTTGTGCATGGATATCAAACAAGGTTTGCTCGTCAGCCAAGTTATTTCCTTGGTCTACACCATTTAAGGTGCCACCATCACCAACAAAATGCTTAACTGTACTGATAACGCGATTATCTGCAAGAAAATCTTTATTAGCGTGACCTTGCAAGCCATGAACGATAGCTTTTGCATAACTTTTAACTATTTCAGGATCTTCAGAGTAGCCCTCATAGGTTCTTCCCCAGCGATCGTCTCTAACCGTCGCAACAGTCGGTGCAAAAACCCAATCAATTCCGGTCACCATCACCTCAGTAGCTGTCACCTGCGCTATTTTTTCAATAAGCGCAGGATTATTCGCAGCACCTAAGCCAATGTTATGCGGAAACAATGTTGCACCTATAACATTATTGTGGCCATGCACGGCATCCGTGCCCCACATGGTTGGGATCGTTGAACCATCTAACGAATCATCAATGGATGCTTGATACATATTCTCTGCTAAGGTGATCCAATCTTCTGGCGTTGAGTGCTTATTGTTATTTGGAAAAGCACCACCGCCATTTAAATAAGAGCCAAAGCCATAGCGACGCATATCATCAACGGTAATATCTCGGATCTCTGGCTGGATCATCTGAGCAATTTTTTGCTCTAAGGTCATACTCGACATGATCTCGATGATTCGAGCTTCTATTTTCGGGTCTGTTTCAACTTCAGAGGTAATTTTCGGCCAGATGTTGTCTTCTACTACCGTATTAGTATTATCACGACCAAGTTTAATGATTTCAGGGCTACAACCTAGCAATAACATCGGGCTAACGACAATTGCCGCTTTTAAAAATTTACTTTTCATGACCGCCTCCCTGTTGCAAAGAAAGCTCTGGCTCTGAGCCCTTAACGCCATAAAATGCAATGTAGAGATAACATAAAATAGGTAATGCAAACGCCAGTTGGATGCCAACAGTATCAGCTAATGCCCCTTGAGCAAGTGGCACAATAGCGCCGCCTACGATGGCCAAACAAAGTACACCAGCACCATGACTAGTTGCATCACCTAAACGATTGATTGCTAAACTGAAAATGGTTGGGAACATAATTGAGTTAAATAAACCAACCGCTAAAATCGCCCACATTGCCACTTTACCGTCAAAAATTACTGCTGTCGTAATTAAGACAACCGCCATCAACGCATTGAAAGCCAATAACATACCTGCCGCGACACGCTGCATCACTATCGCACCAATAAAGCGTCCAACCATTGCTCCGCCCCAATAGTAGGCGATATATTTTGATGCCTGTGCTTCGCTCATACCAGCAATTGACGGTTGATTTAAGAAATTAACTAAAAAACTCCCTATCGCAACTTCAGCACCGACGTAGAGAAAAATCGCAACCGCACCAAGCTTTAGGTGTTTATACTGAAGAGCAATGCGCGGAGAAATACTCGTATGCTCACTTTTGCCCATCTGTGGCAGTTTCAGTAGCATAAAAATTATTGCTAATAACAGTAATGCCGCCGCCAAAAACAAATATGGACCTTGGACAGAAGACGCATCCGTTGTTGGAGCATGTTCGCTACCACTGAAGATTAACCAAGCACCAAAAAACGGCGCAACAGTGGTTCCCAAGGAATTGAAGGCCTGTGTCATTGTTAAGCGCGATGACGCTGTTTTTTCAGGGCCTAAAATACTCACATAAGGGTTAGCAGAAACTTGCAAGACAGTAATACCCGCAGCAAGAACAAACAATGCAATTAGAAATATTGCATAGATGCCCATTTGCGCAGCTGGATAAAACAAAAAGCAACCAAAACTTGCTATTGCTAAACCAGCAACAATTCCTCGTTGATAACCAATTTTGCTCACCAGCGCACCTGCTGGCAATGAAACGATAAAATACGCGCCAAAAAAACAAAACTGAATTAGCATAGCTTGTGTATATGACAGCTCAAATGCGCCCTTTAAGTAGGGTATAAGGATGTCATTTAAACAGGTTAAAAAACCCCACATAAAAAATAATGAGGTTAACGAAATTAGTGCAAATCGATTATTGCTATTCGATGCAGGATCAAGCTTAGGTTCGCCAGACTGCAACATCACTGAAGCTTCGGCCATAATAAAGCCCCTATAAAAAATTTAAACGGAACCACACGTCGTAAAACGTATTGAAAGGTTATTGAAACTGAACAAGTAAGTATTGCGCAGAAAGCCGACTGGCTTTCTGCGCTACCTCTTACTACTTAAAGCTATATCTAGCACCTAAGATGTAGCGTGGCCCATATTCGCGCGCATACAAAAATTGCGAGCGATAGCGACCAAAACCTTGCTCAGTTTCATTGTTAAGGTTTATACCTTCAAAGAAGATGGTGATATTTTCGTCAATATCATAATTAACGCTAATATCCCATTGGCCAAATGCCTTGACAAATTCAGGCGGATTATCTGAAGAGCCTTCATCATGCCCAACCCCCATTAAATACTCGTCACGCCATGCGTACGTTAACTTAATTGATAAACCGTCTTTTTCATAAAACCCTTGGAAGTTTGCCGAATCACTTAACCCGGTCAGCGGGGTTTGTTGTTCTAAACTATCAACATCAAACTCGACATCTCCACTGACAAAAGTTGCATTGATACCGACACCAAAACCAGAATCGCCAAACAAATGCTGCACTGCTGCTTCAATACCATCAACCGTTTTGGTATCTGGACTATTAAATGGACGAGTAATACTCCAGATCATTAATGGGTCATCGCTACTCGGTTCGATATATCCCTCAGCATTCAATACCGCGCCGTTTTCCTGCATTTGAGCAAAAATCGCGTCGCTAGTTGCTTGCTCTCCACGTGCCTCAATATCAGCTACTGCTTGATTCCAACGCGGCCCTTTATAAATATCCCTAAAGCCATCAATGGTGGTATCGACTATCTGTTCACCGATAAAGTTCTTCACTTCTTTTTTAAAGTAACCTAGAGCCGCATAGCTACCTTCTTGATAATAATACTCAAGCGCGATATCAAAATTGGTTGACTCAAACGGTTGGAGATTGGTATTGCCTTCTCGTCCATTTCTCGAGCCAATTTTTGGACTTCCCGACAAACTCCTAACACCAGCAAGATTTCCTAATGGCGCACGAGTAATTGATTTACCATAAGATAAGCGCCCGACTAAATCGTCAGTTAAATCAACTTTTAAATCGAACATTGGTAGCAACAAGTCATGCTTTCCCGTCAACGACAACACAGTGTTATCGCCATCAAGGTATTGCGTATGAAACTCTGCACCACCTTTCCACCAAACTTCAGTCGGCACTGGTTGAGCAACTTCACTGGTTACATCAGTTTCTTCGTAGCGAACGCCAATGTTTAACTGCGCAGGAAAACGACCAATATCAAACTCCCACATTGACTGAATATAAAAGCTCTTCGTTTCTTCTCTGACACTACCTTGCGAAAACTGCCCTTTAGGGTGATATGCGTCTGTCGCAAAATAATCATCACCACCTAAGACTTCATTGGTTAAAAACGCCTCGGAGCGCGCAACCGCTTCGTCAAAATCAAAGGTATAGTAATAATCCCACATTAAACTATTACCGCCTCCTTCAAAGGCATTGAGGAAATCACTAGTATCATGCAGGGTAAACATGCCATCGGGGAATATTTCCGTAAACGATGGATTAAATAAGAACCCTCCAATTAGTTGACTCCACGCGTGGGACCCGCCAATTTTTTGGTCTGTCATCGCCAATCCAAACCGAACATCAACCAGCGGGATATCAAAGGTATTTTCCCAAACACCATGCAGTTGCAGCTGTTCAACCTCAGACTTTCCTGGGCTGTGAATAAATTGACTAAAATGAGAATCAATTTCTGCAGGAGTTAGTGTCGTTGTGCCATTATTCCAACGAATATAGGCTTGAGGTATTTCTCCCTCTCTAAAATCATAAATTTTTGTCTCTAGTTGATCTGAACCAACGATGAGAGAACCATGACTCCCTAATCCAGGATCTAAGCCATTATCTGTTTCACTGCTCGAATCATGGTAATCCAATTCAAAACTGAGCGAACTGGTTGCCTGCCATTCAATTTTGAGACCAACCGAGGACTCTTTCACCTCACTCGTTTCTCTAGAAACCGTCCACGAACCATCGTTACCACTGATATCAGCGTATATCACGTTACCATTAGCATCTAACTCATAGGCATTAATATTGCCACCAAATTCATTCCAAATATTCCAGCCGATGGCGTTCATGCCATTAGTAGCGGTAGTTGTCGTGTAATCAACAGAGAAAACTAAATCTTCTCTGGGGGTATACTGAACGATCGCATGTCCATTAACACGCTCGCGTTGCCAATCTTCCATTGCATAAAATGTGTCACGAGGAAAAAAATGATTACCTATTCTATTCCCTTCTTCATCTACGGGTCTTGGATCAACCACCATAGATTCGTCAAGGTTAGTTGGTAAGTCAACATTCGCTAGCCACCCTTGACTTCCTGCATATTGCTTTTGAAAGTCTCTTCGATGATGATTAAATGAAAAAGCAACCCCTAACGTGTCTTCATAAAAAGTATTGGAATATAAACCGGAAAACTCTGGGGTAACATCATCACCAGCGACATTCGATTTATCGTGTATTGCCTTACCAGATAACGAATAACGCTCTCCTGGACTAGACAATGGTTTATTAGTAACAATATTAACCGTTGCCCCTAAACCTCCGCTAGGATTCATTGCTCGAGCCGTTTTATTGACCTCAAGTGTTTGCACGCCATCAGAAGATAGATTTTCTAGGCTGTAAGAACGCGTATTACCTGTACCAGGCATTTGACGACCGTTTAAGGTAATCAAGTTAAAATCTGGGCCAAATCCGCGCACGGTAATTTGACTACCCTCACCATTACTGCGACTGACTGCCACACCAGTAATACGCTGTAAAGATTCTGCCAAATTAGTATCTGGAAATTTCCCCATATCTTCCGCAGAGATAACGTCAACAACACCCGACTTGTTACGCTTTATATCCATCGAGCGAATCAAACTTCCGCGAATGCCGCGTACCTCAATAACTTCAATTTCTTTCTCTTTATCTGTTGATTGCTCATTAGCTGATTGAGATTCTTGAGCATAAACAGGCGATAACATAGCAGCTGATAACACAGAAGAGATACACACTGCTAAATGTTTTTTGGTAAATGTTAAATTTTTCATGGTTAACCTACTTAAAATT
Source organism: Thalassotalea ganghwensis (assembly GCF_053485795.1). Classification (NCBI taxonomy): domain Bacteria; kingdom Pseudomonadati; phylum Pseudomonadota; class Gammaproteobacteria; order Alteromonadales; family Colwelliaceae; genus Thalassotalea; species Thalassotalea ganghwensis. The sequence continues at coordinate 71,936 of NZ_JBQRUM010000008.1, read as the reverse complement.
TTTACGTTTAATGAAGGCGGCTAAATAGCCGCACGCTCTTTAAAAAAACGATTTATGGCACTGTAATCGCAGCATTGTCGATGCGATATACCGCCCCACTTCCCGTTCCCCAAGCAGGGAAAACCATGACGACATCAATTGCGCTGATATCCAGTCCAGCAGCAAATAAATCATCAAGCATAAACGTATAGGTTTGCCATTCACCCGTAGTAGGGGCAACCCCTTCAACACTGTCTGTTAAATTAAGCTCTAACGCAGTCTCAGCCTTATTCGACTCGATTTTAAATTTCCAGACAGAGCTACTATCTGACGGCGGAGTGACTACTTTCAAATCAAACTTTACCGCGCCATTATCAAATAAATTGCTCGCGTCAAAAGTCACACCATCTTCTGCTTTGAATCCCATAACGGTTGCCGTATCGCCAATAACAAACTCTGCGACTTTACCGTGTTCCGTGTCATCATCTTCTTCGGTAGGTGTTGAACCAGCACAACAGTCCCAAATAGGCCACTCTGGATTTTGAGCGTCATCATACAAGGTCAAACCAAGTTGAGCGGGTAGACTACTGGGATCATAAATCATGACATTATCAAGGCGATAAACCGCTCCCTCTCCAGCCCCCCATTGTGGGAACACCATAATCACATCGATGGCACTTATATCTACACCTGCATCATACAATTCAATTAGCGAGTAAGTGTAGGTTTGCCATTGACCTACAACAGGTGTGACCCCTTCTTGACTTGCGGTCAAGTCTAACTCTACAGCTCCAGTCGCATCACTTGACTCAATTTTGAATTTCCATGCAGCATTAGCATCGTTTGGCGCAGAGATCACTTTCATTTCAAACTGTACGACACCGCTATTGAGTAAATTAGACGCATCCAAGTACACACCATCATCTGCTTTTAACCCCATTACCGTAGCCGTGCTACCGATAACGAACTCTGCGGTTAAGCCATGGTCTGCATCGTCATTTTCAATGGTTGGTGTACTGCCACCACAGCAATCCCAAATTGTCCATTGATCTAATGGTTGGTCATCAAATAACACGTGACCAATAAAACCGTCTGAAGCAGTAGGGTCAAAAATTTTCACGTTATCGACACGGTAAAGAGCGCCTTCACCCGTGCCCCAAGCTGGGAAAATCATTAAGACATCTATAGCACTAACATCTAAACCTTTATCAGCGAGATCTGACAAGTTAAAGGTAAAGGTCTGCCATTGCTCTGTAGCTGGGCTAAGCGCTTCAACGCTTTCTGTTAGCGATAACTCTAATGCTGTTTCACCTTGATTGGATTCAATTTTAAATTTCCAAACTGAATCAGGATTACTTGGCGGAGTTATTACTTTTAAGTCAAACTGTACAACACCGTCGGCTAGAATGGCACTAGCGTCAAAAGGCATAGGTTGTGCACTTGGGTCAGTAATATTTTCTGCTCGAGAGATAAAGCCCATCACGGTAGGCTCTGCACCTATCGAAAACTCGGCAACTGCGCCATGCTCATCATCATCGACCTGAACTAATGGAGTAGAACCACCACAGCAATCCCACATTGGCCAGCTTGGGTTTTCTTCATCTTCAAAAACAACTAGTTTTGGTAAAGATACATCTGCACCGATTTTAACATTGGTGACACGGTAAACCGCTCCTTCACCTGTAGACCAGGCTGGGAAAATCATCACAACATCAATAGCGCTAACGTCTAAACCTGCTTCAGCAAGGTCGGACAAATTAAACGTGAAGGTTTGCCATTCGCCAACGATCGGTGCTTGCCCCTCAACACTATCGCTTAAATTTAGTTCTAGTGCTGTTGCACCTTGGTCACTTTCTATTTTGAACTTCCAAACTGAATCGGTATTATTTGGTGGGGATACCACTTTAAGATCGAAACTAACCGTACCTGTTGCGAGTACTGCACTGGCATCAAAAGGACTTGGCTTGCCTTCAGGATCGGTGATTTCAGCTGCTCTGGTGATAAAACCATTGACTGTTGCTGTTGCCCCAACGACAAATTCGTATACATTACCAAGCTGATCATCTTCAACCAAGGTCGGCGTTGAACCTCCACAACAATCCCACGCTGGCCAGTTCGGATTCGGTGTACCAGAGAAGATATCAACACTTGCCTCGCCACCAGCGGAAGGAGGAGAAGGGATTGGAGCTTTACCAAGAACCAGTCCGTCACCTTCAAGGTCGTAACCAGCTCTCACGGTTTCACATCCTTTACCAGTCTCTATATCTTGAATACATTCGTAAACACGAACATAGTCAATTTCAAAATGTTGGCCATTTTCAAAAACACTCGGATCTACGCCAGTGTTATTAGCACTCTCAGGCCAATTACCACCAACAGCCAAATTCAAAATCATGTAAAAGTCTTGATCAAACGGGGCGCTATCCCAATGCGTTGTTAACTCCCCAGTGGTTTGATCATAATATTCAGCAAACCAACCTTGATGCGCTAATCCAACTGCTTGTTTTTTGCTGTTATAGCGTACTTCTGATTGACGTTGCGTGGCGTAAAGGTAGTTATCTACATACCAGCGAATTTCTCCTTCTTGCCATTCAATCGCGTAGGTATGAAAATCATCAGCAGGGTTCATTCCTTCAGGCAAACTATATTCTTGACCGCTGTATAATCCAGCTCTACCATAGTGCAAAGTACCATGTACTCTGTTTTCTGCCTTACCGTCTTCATCGAGCGTTTTTAGATTAACCGCTTCCATAATGTCAATTTCACCAGATTTCGGCCAACCGCCGTAAACCTCATCAGTTGGCATCATCCAAAACGCTGGCCAACTCCCTTGCCCGCTTGGCAGTTTCGCTCGCATTTCAAAACGACCATATTTAAAATCACCTTTATACTTTGTAGTTAAGCGTGCTGAAGTGTATGGTTTATCAGCCCCCTCTTCAGCTGGCATAGCAACAATATGCAAAAGCCCATCTGCAATAAATGAGTTATCACTGCTATCGGTATAACATTGTTGTTCGTTGTTGCCGCCACCGGCACAATTTACCTCATGATTCCATTTCGTTGAATCAATTGAGGTTCCATCAAATTCATCACTCCAAACAAGTTGCCAATCAGTGACTGGTGCGGTTGGATCAATATTACTGGTGTTTGTGTTAGTCTCTACCCCACCACCGCATCCAATTAATAAAGATGCTGATAGGCAAGCGACTATCGTCGATTTATGTAGCACTGGTTTTTTCATAATGTGTTTCCAATTTTAGTAACGCGACGATGAATACTCATATATTCATAGTAGTAGAATATATTGATCGCATCGCACACTACCCTCTCCCCAGGACTATCAATACCATGTCATTTTTTTTCTCATTTGGCATTGATAGGCTATTGATTAAAAGCTGTAAGTTAAACTTTTAACTATTGAGATAGTCGTTTAAGCACATCAACATCACAATGAAAATGCGACATCAGGAATGTTTAATGCGGTATCAAAGAAAATATCTTAGAAAGTGCGATAAAAAGAGATAAAAACAAGATGAAGTGAATTATTTGCTTCTCGTAGCAATAATTTGTTTAACAGCGTCGCTATAATTGCGGCTTACTTTTAACTTTACGTCATTGCCAACATCCAACAAACTTTCATTATTCTTTAAGGGTTGAATACTTCTTACACTGTTGATATTGACAAGCGTCGATTTATGAATTCGTTGGAAGACTTGGTTATCCAACTCTTCAGCCAACTTCTTCATGGTCATTCTAACAATATAATTCTCATTAGGCGTATGAATACACATATAGTCACCGGCGGCATCAATCCAGATGATGTCTTTTACTGGCACAAAAATCTTTTCATTATCAGAATTTTTTATCACTAACTCGTTTCGATAAGGCGTTGGTAATTCGCTCGAATTACTTTGCAACCACTCTTCCAACTCAGAAATAGCAAGACCGGAGGTTTCACCAAGAGCCTTCAATAGTCGAAACTTTTCAACATTGCGTTGAACTGGAGTTAATCGCTCGCGCACTCGCTCTAACGTTTTATTAAGACGACCGATATTGGCAGGCTTCATAATGTAATCTATCGCATCGAGTTCAAAAGCATCAAGCGCATACTCACTATAAGCACTAACAAATACGATCAGAGGCATGGTATCTGCTTGCAGCAATTGAACGACTTCTAAGCCGTTTAAACCGGGTAATCTCAAATCAATAAATAACACGTCAGGTTGTAATTGCTGGCATAACTTTATTGCTTGTTCACCGTCTGTTCCTTCACCGATAACTTCGACATCATCAATATTTTCAAGGCGCAGTTTAAGCCCTTCAATTGCCAATTGTTCATCATCAATAATAACTGCCGTAATGTTTTTACCTGACATATTGCCCCTCAACAATATATGGAAACATAATGCGAACTTCTGTCTGATCACCCTGATTATTTAGCGTTAGTTGACAATGCTTATTAAACATCGTCTCTAACCTTTCTATCGTATTAGTTAATCCGATACCAAAACCTTCACCCGCTTTTTTCGTTTCAACTGCGTTATCATTTTTAACAACAATTAGAACATTGTCTGACACTAACGTTGCTGATATTTCAATCTGACCATGTTGCTTTCGCGCTTCTATTCCATGTTTAATGGCGTTTTCTACGATAGGTTGAAGAAACAATGTCGGTACCCGAGCATCGAGTGCCTGCGGTGCGATATTCATCGCGACGGTTAATTTATCGGCAAAGCGCACTTGCTCAATCGAGAAGTAAACTTCCAACAACTCAACTTCTTTTCTTAATGTACTAACTCGGGCATTTTTTTCATCCAATGAATAGCGAAAAAACGTGCATAATTTATCAACCATCTCCCCCGCTTTTTCATTGTCTTTTTTATAAATTAACGTTGAAATCGCGTTCATGGTATTAAACATAAAATGTGGATTTAATTGATAACGTAACATTTGCAACTGAGACTCTTTTGCCGATGTTTGCGCCCTCAATAGCATTTCATGCTCTTTTTGAAGCTTTGTGTTGTAGAGCATAATAAAAAAAAGCGCCGTCCAAATAAACATGGTAGATAACGAAAATAAAAACCAACCACCGAATTCAAGCATATTTAGCTCTTCATACCAAACCTGGTCGTAAACAATCGTTTTATAGGCGGCAAGTTTAATAATATTTAAAATCAAGCCCAAAATAAAAGCACTAGAAAAACTGATAAGTAACGTAGTTCTAAGTGGAAGGTGGACAATCTTTTGGATAATCAACCATTGAAGGTACGATAAACCAAAACCTGCTAAAACCTCAATCGCCAAATTAATCAGCTGCCCAGACATGTTAAAATTAGGATCATCAAACTGTGGACGAATAATGGCAACAAAGACAACTAAAGCGTACCCTAACCAACCACTGAGTTGCAGTGTCCAAAATTGGTGACTTTGCTTTGAAAAGGCTTTTGGCTCTAATTCTAAATTACTGGCTGTCTCGTAAGCTTGCATAACACCAAAATCTTCAGTTAATGAGATGATTGTTATTTACAATAGCCTACTCATGATGGGAAACAAAGGGTAAAGTTTAACGGTGAACGGTAGATTAGTGGTTTTTCTTAACAATAAAAAAGCGGCTACTGCCGCTACTTTTACTCTACAACTTATTGATTTCTCTGGAAACTGTAAACTCTGCAGACGTTACATATCTTTCTATTTTCTGTAACTCCTTTTCCATCGATTCAAACTTATGTCTGATATCCTTAAAAGCTTGCTTCGGTGGTTCACCTGCTTGCCAAATGCGCGATTTAACTTTAATTGACTCTCCAGCAAAATCTGCCAAATCTTCGGTCACTTTATCATGCACTTTTTTACCAAACTTACTATGCGGGGTATTGGCATCACGATCACCTGGCTTTTTATCTAAAATAAACCAAGCCGCGATGTAAATTACGATAAACCACCCCATTCCCAATAGAATTCCAGAAACCAGTAATATCCTTACTAACCAAGTTTCCCAGCCGAAGTAATCTGCTACTCCAGCACATACTCCGGCAACTTTACCTTTGCTGGGTATACGGAATAATTCACCTCGACGTAAATTGGTCATACTTTCGTTCTCCAATCTGGTGTTTCTGCATCCAAAATTGCTTCAAGTGTTTTTATTCTATCGGCCATTTTGTCAGCAAGTTCAGATAACTCTGTTAACTTATGGTAATCTTCTTCACTAAAACCTTGGCTAATCTGACGTTTACTTCGATAGTGCAGAATCAACCAAATCGGTGCGACTAAACCCATGAAGATGATCACTGGCACCATTATTAATTCTTCCATTGTACTCTCCTAAACTCGCGCTACTTATTACTATTGTACTGAATGAGTACGTTTTATTTAGTCTTTTTATCAGATTTTTTATCGGACTTCATTTTAGCTTTTAATTGCGCCAATTCATCATCAATGTTTTCATCGTTTTCTAATTCAGCAATTTCATCAGCTAACGACTTACTGCCTAAATCATACGATTCAACTTGCGCTTCTAAATCATCAATTTTTCGTTCATAGCGGTCGAATCGACTTAACGCATCTTCAACGCGTTCGCTATCAATATTACGCTTAACTTTTAAACGAGAGCTTGCTGTTTTTTCTCGCATAATAATTGCTTTTTGACGCGCTTTAGCATCAGCTAACTTTTCTTGTAATTGCGTAATTTCATTTTGTAATTTAACAATATGTTCTTCAACATGTGCCAATTCGTCTTTTAATGCTTCTGCATTCTCTTGGCATTTTTTCTTTTCAATCAATGCTGCTCTAGCCAAATCTTCACGAGATTTACTTAAGGCTAACTCCGCTTTATCCTGCCACTGTTGAGCATCTTGCTCAAAACGTTCGGCTTGTCTGGTTAATTCCTTTTTATCTGCTAAAGTTTTGGCTGAGGACGAACGTACTTCGACTAATGTATCTTCCATTTCTTGAATGATTAAACGAACCATCTTGGCTGGATCTTCCGCTTTATCCAGCAAATTGTTGATATTAGAGTTAATAATATCGGTAAATCTTGAAAAAACACCCATAACGTCTTCCTCTATAATGAATAAATTTATCTATGGCTGGCATTTACTATTCATTATCTAAGCCAACTTGAAATATAATTTTAACTACTTGATTTAATAAAACTTATTTTATTTTAAAAAAAAGCTTCAAACAAGTACGTTAATAAAATACACTATTTGTTAGTGAAAAATACTAATAATTAGGTCAAAGATGTCTCGCTTTAGTCAACAGGATAATTTAATCGGTCAATCCAATAGTTTTTTAGAGGTTCTTGAGCAAATTTCTCAAGTGGCTCCGTTAAGTAAACCTGTCCTTATTATCGGCGAGCGAGGAACCGGTAAAGAACTTGTTGCTGCCCGGCTCCATTACCTATCAAAGCGATGGGACCAAAATTATTTAAAGTTAAATTGTGCAGCCCTTAATGAAAACTTACTTGAAAGTGAGTTGTTTGGCTATGAAAGTGGTGCATTTACTGGCGCCACTAAACGACACGAAGGGCGTTTTGAACGCGCTGACAAAGGTACATTGTTTTTAGATGAAATAGCCAATACCTCAGGGCTTATTCAAGAAAAGCTGCTCCGCGTAGTTGAATATGGAGAGTTCGAACGTGTCGGTGGTTCCAGAACGATAAAAACCAATGCACGCTTGATTGCCGCGACTAATGAAGACTTGCCATCGATGGCTGATATGGGTGAGTTTCGTGCAGATTTACTAGACCGTCTAGCGTTTGATGTCATTACATTACCGCCATTAAGAGAACGAGTAGAAGATATTTTAATGCTTGCTGAGCATTTTGCTATTAATATGGCAAGAGAACTCGATTTTGAGCTGTTTAGTGGCTTTACGGAAAAAGCAAAACGGGCAATGCTCGACTACCATTGGCCTGGTAATATTCGAGAGCTTAAAAATGTCGTTGAGCGTAGTGTGTATCGCTGTAATAACCCACATCTACCAGTACATGAGTTGGTGATTGATCCTTTTGACTCTCCTTACCGACCTTCTAAACGTATCAAAACACAAGATAGAGTGGTTGCAGCACCAGCACCAATTGCTCCTCCAGCAGAAGTAAATACATCAGAGCCTGCGAGCCTTAAAAACACATTAACGCAACAAACGAAAGATAATTTCGAGTTTCCATTGTCGCTTAAAAACTTATCTCAAGACTATGAGATTAATTTGATTCAAACTGCGTTGGAAAATTGCCAATATAATCAAAAGAAAACTGCCGAAGCACTAGAATTAACCTATCATCAATTAAGGGGTTACTTAAAAAAATACAATTTACTCGACTCGACGGCTAAAGAAGAAGAGTAATAGTTAATGCTTAATCCAGGCAATACATACATCATTAGGCCAATGACGAAAACACTGTCGATAATTGCTGTATGCGCGGTTAATTTATTGACTACAGGATGTGAATTTGGCGAGAGCGCCTCGCTCAGCGCCAAAAGCATTATCTACTGCAGTGAGGGCGTTCCTGCAAGCTTTAACCCCCAAACGGTTACATCTGGTGTTACTATAGACGTTACATCAAACCATTTATTTAACCGTTTAATGGCATTCGATAAAGAAGATAATTCCATTATCCCCTCACTTGCAAAATCGTGGCATGTCACTAAGGATGGGAAAAAAATCACCTTTTACCTGCGTAGAGATGTTAAGTTTCACCAAACCGATTTTTTCACCCCCACCCGAGCACTTAATGCTGATGACGTAATATTTAGCTTTAATCGTATTCTCGACGATCAAGCACCTTATCATCAAATCGTTGGAGGAAAATTTCCTTTTTTTCAAAGTGTTGAGTTTGAAAAACTGATCAGTAGTGTCGAGAAACTAAATGATTACACCGTGCGCTTTAACTTAACCAGAGCAGACAGTTCGTTAATGGCGAACTTGGCTAGTGATTTCGCTGTCATTCTATCAAAAGAATACGCGGATCTGCTTGCTAAAGAAAATAACCATCACTTGCTTGATATTAACCCCATTGGTACTGGCCCATTTAAATTAAAAGAGTATCGTGCAGGCACGTATATTAAATACTTACCCCATGAAGAATACTGGGGTAAAAAGTCTCAACTTGAACAGTTAATTGTCGACATAACACCGAGCAGCTATGGCCGTTTAACAAAATTGTTAGCAAAAGAATGTGACATTATCTCTTATCCAATTGCCCATGAAAAAATCAGCGAACGTCCTGATTTACAACTTGATAGCAAAACATCATTTAACGTCGGTTATTTAGGCTTTAATACCCAAAAACCACCACTTAATGATAAACGAGTAAGAACAGCGATTGCTCATGCAATTAACAAGGAAGCCATTCTAGAAACGGTATATGCTTCGCAAGCTGAAAATGCGACCACCATTTTACCAAAGTCATCCTGGGCGTTTAATGAAACCATTAAGGAGCCGACGTACTCTTTGGAAAAGGCACAAGCATTAATGAAAGAAGCCGGATTGGAACAAGGCTTTGATATGGATTTATGGGCTATGCCAGTACAGCGCCCTTATAATCCAGATGCAAAAACGATGGCCAAGTTAATTCAGGCAGATTTAGCGAAAATCAATATTAATGTCACCATTGTTCAAGATTATGAATGGTCAAAGTTCCTTGCGCTACTCGGTCAGGGAAGCCATCAATCGGCTTTACTTGGTTGGTCAGCAGATCATCCAGATCCTGACAATTTTTTAACACCATTGTTAAGTTGCGCTTCAACTTTTACTGGCAATAACCGGACATTTTGGTGTAACGAAGCGTTTGATGAAGCCATTGGCAATGCTTTGTTAACCACAGATATCAAAACTCGCAAGCAATATTATACCCAAGCACTTTCAATTTTATCCGACGAAATCCCGCTCATCCCTATTGCACATTCAAAACGATTTCAAGCACGAAAAACGACAGTTAAAGGCAACATCTTAAGTGCATTTGGCGGTATCGACTTTTCTGAAGTGACAAAGGAATAATATGCTAGTTTTCACGATAAGAAGATTAAACTTATTTATTTTTACTTTTGTATTGCTAACTTTGCTTGCTTTTAGTTTAAGTTTTTTATTTCCTGGCGATGCACTAATTAACTTATCGGGCCAGGTGAATGCATCTGAGCAGCAGCTTGCAATGCTAGCGGAAAGTTATAAACAAAATGAGTCGATTTTAAGCCAATACGGTGCCTACCTTAGCCATATTTTGTCGGGTGATTGGGGATTATCAATGACCAGTCAAACCCCTATTTTTAATGAAATGCTCATCCATTTACCCGCGACAATAGAATTAACGCTCATTGCACTGTTTATCGCAATGATAGTCGGTATACCGATAGGGTTTATCGCAGCGATAAAGCATAGAACGCCGATAGATAATGGTATTTTAACATTTTCAATGCTGGGCTATTCTATCCCTGTTTTTTGGTTAGGCTTGTTTGTCATTTTAGTCTTTGCCATACAACTGGCATGGTTGCCATCCTCTGGCCGCATTAGTTTATTGTTTGACGTAGAGCATAAAACAGGGTTGATCTTAGTAGACACTTTGCTTAGCGATAACCCCTATAAATGGCAAGCTTTTCAAGATGCTGTTGCACATATTATTTTGCCAGCGCTAACCGTAGCGTTAGCACCACTGACAATTTTTATCCGTTTAGCGCGAACGGCGATGATGCAAGTTTTAGAAAGCCAGTATATCAAAGCAGCAAAAGCAAAAGGGCTAACCATGACGCAAATCATTTATCGTCATGCGATAAGAAATGCAATGGTAAATGTTATTCGAGATGTCGGCCTTCAATTTGCAAATTTGGTGACACTTGCCATGGTCACAGAAGTTATTTTCAGCTGGCCCGGCGTTGGTCGTTGGCTCATTGAAAGTATTTATCAAAGAGACTTTACCGCTATTCAAGGTGGCCTTTTAGTGTTATCGAGTTATATCTTCATTGTGCACATTATTACCGATTTTGTTTACGCGGGTTTAAACCCAATGGCCAGAGGCAAAAAATATGGCGCGTGAAAAAATATACCAAGAAGAAGAGTTTCCAACACCACTATTACAGTTATGGTATAACTTTAAACAAACACCTGTGGTCATGATTGGCTTTTCATGTTTTATGTTTTTAATTGCCTTAGCCATTTTTGCACCAATTATCACCCCTTATTCATCGGTTGAAAACCACTTAGACCAAATACTCTTGCCGCCAGCATGGCACAACAATGGTGATATTAGTTTCTTACTTGGCACCGATAATTTAGGTCGTGATATGCTTTCAAGGTTAATGCATGGCACCTCTCTCACCTTTGGTTTAAGTTTTGTCGTGGTGATGATTTCGTTGGGTGTCGGTGTGATTATCGGCTCAATATCAGCACTTACTAAAGGGGTTAAATCAAGTTTTTTAAATCATTTTCTTGATGTCATCCTCTCAATCCCTTCATTACTGCTGGCGATTATTATCGTTGCCATATTAGGACCTGGCTTGAGTAATACATTATGGGCTATTGTCATGGTGTTAATTCCTCAGTTTATTCATATCACCCGCAATGCCGTTAGAGAAGAATTTAGAAAAGACTATGTCCTCGCCTCGCGATTAGATGGTGCTAGTCCAATGCGGATTTTATTTTATTCTATTTTTCCTAACATCATTGAAAGGTTAATTAGCCAAGCAACACTAGCTCAATCAGCCGCTATTCTTGATATTGCAGCACTAGGATTTCTAGGCCTTGGCGCACAAATTCCAATGTCTGAGTGGGGCGCTATGCTTGCAAATGGTATCGATTACTTTTATGTTGCCCCCTGGACCGTCTATTTACCTGGTTTAGCTATCTTGTTTGCGGTCGTTGCTACCAACTTAGTAGGTGAAGGCATGCGCCACGCGTTAAAACTTAGAAAAGAAAACTAATGAACATACTCGATATTCGAAACCTATCAATAGAGTTACTATCACCAACCAAACCCATTATGGCGGTTGATCGCGTAAGCTTATCGATAAAAGAAGGGGAAGTTCGCGGTTTAGTCGGGGAATCTGGCTCTGGTAAGTCACTGCTTGCACAAGCAATTATGGGTGTTTTAGACGAACGCTGGAAAGTAGACGCGGATAGATTTCATTGGCGTGGCAACGACTTAATGCGCTTATCGCTTGATGAACGTAAAGAAATCATCACCAATGATGTTGCCATGATATTTCAAGAGCCTATGGCATGCTTAGATCCCACAGCAACTATCAGAGAACAACTTGAAGAAGCCGTTGCAAATCAAGACCTAACAGGTAATTTTTGGCAACGACGTCAACAGCGTAAAGCCACGGCAATAGCTTTACTGCACAAGGTTGGTATTAAAAATCATATCAGTTGTTTAAAAAGTTATCCTCATCAATTAACGGAAGCTTTATGCCAAAGGGTAATGATCGCCATGGCACTCGCGAAAAAGCCGTTACTATTAATTGCCGATGAACCAACGGCAGCAATGGAAAGCACCAATCAAGGTCAGATATTTCGATTACTTGCCAGCTTAAACCAGCTTAAAAATATGTCGATTTTGCTGATCAGTCACGATTTAGAGAATGTTACCCATTGGACAAATACAATTACTGTGATGTATTCCGGTCAATTTGTAGAAGCCGGAACAACAGAACAAATATTTACTAAGCCATATCACCCATATACGCGCGCACTTGTCGATAGTAGTCCGAGTGCAAACATACAAATACCAGCAAAAGCCAGGTTAATGACCTTACCTGGCAGCATTCCAATATTGCAACATTTACCGATTGGCTGTCGATTAGGGCCACGTTGCCCTAGAGCACAAAGAGAATGTGTAAAAGCACCAAAAATCAAGAATTATCAAGGACATCAAGTAAGTTGTCATTTTTCCTTAAGAGGGAGTTACTAGGATGTCAGCGCTATTAGAAATAAACAACCTCAGCAAAAAATATCGTATTGCTAACTTTTTAAACAAAGATAAGATCATAGAAGCGCTTGAGCCAATATCATTTACGCTGGAAGCACATAAGACCTTAGCAATAGTAGGAGAAACAGGCTCAGGCAAATCAACGCTTGCAAAGCTCCTCGCTGGTGCCGAAACTCCATCTACTGGTGAAATAAAGCTAAACGGTCAATTACTCCAACAAGGTAATTTTAAGCAACGATGTCAGCATATTCGAATGATTTTTCAAGATTCGGGAACGACGCTAAACCCAAGTTTAACCATAGAGCAATTGCTTGATGAACCTTTGAAACTTAATACTAATTTGAACGAACAAGAGCGGATCGTTCTGATCCGTGAAACCTTACAAAAAGTGGGTTTGCTAGCAGAGCATATGAGTTTTTACCCACATATGTTTTCAGGTGGACAAAAGCAACGCATCTCACTGGCAAGGGCTATTATACTCAATCCACAAATTGTGATTTTAGACGAAGCGTTAGCGGCGCTCGACCCTTCTTTACGTTCACAAATGGTAAATTTGTTGCTGGATTTACAACAACAAATGGGACTTGCCTACATTCTTATTTCTCATAATTTAGGTATCGTTAGACATTTCTGCGATGACATTATTGTGTTATGTAATGGTCGTGTGATTGAACAAGGCCCTACGCGAGCCGTTTTAAAGCAGCCCAAGCATAAATACACAAAAAAACTGATCATGAGTCAACAATTTCAGCTACAACACCGCTATTAACATCTAAACCCTTTCAATTAACAAAATATAAACAAACCTATTGATTGTATAAAATATTTAAAATACCATTATTGCAAATTTAAATTGTACAGGTGTTTTATGAAATCAATAAATTTGCCACTGTCACTCCCCTTATTGCTATTATCGCAAAGTGCTTTCGCCGATACTCAATTGTCAGATGGTGTTCCGTTTATCATTGACAATAGTGCAAATGAAGTACAAACATTCACCATAACGCTGCCACAAACAAAACAGCGACTGTCTATTGTAATCAATGGTGATAACGGCAATGCAGACCTGATCATTACACAACGTAATGGTGCACAAGTCGATTGTGAAAGTGAAATGCATGGTAGCAACGAGTCCTGCGTTATTAAAAATCCTGCCGCAGGCACCTATACCTTTGATATTCAAACGATAGCACCTTTTGATCAATTGTCAGTGCTAGCTTCTACCACAGCACACCTTGTTGATTATCAATGTATGAATATGGCAAATAATACGGTAGTAAAATTGCAAAATCCCGCGTTAAGTCAATCTCAACAAGACAGCATCTGCCAAACGCTATCAGAGGCTGAACAGCTATTTTTTGATAAAACGCAAGCACAATTGCCAGTACCTGAAGATATTAATGATCAAGTCTCTGTTAATATTTACGCGAACAGAGCTGCTTTTATGACAACGGGGCAACACGTTCATAATATGCGTGATGATGCTGGTACTGGGATTTATTTTGAAACTAACCCAACAAGTTCAACTGCATCTGCTGAGGTGATAACTTTTGAAGCGCGACAATGGGCGCAGCATCAGTTTTTTATCTGGGAACTGGGGCATGAATATGTTCATTATTTAGATGGCCGCTATAACAAACAAGGAACATTTAGCACCACACGTGCTCATCACCTTGATTGGTGGACAGAAGGACTCGCCGAATATATTGCGGATCATCAACACCCTTACTTGTCGGTTAAACTGGCGCAAAAAGCCCAAAGATTTACCTTACAAGAAATTATCGAAAGTGGCTACGATGGCGATGCAAGTCCCTATGATTGGGGAGCAACCGTTGTAAAATATATGTTTGAGCAAACACCAAATGATGTGCAAACATTAAGAACAATGGCAAGAGGTGGCCAGTATAGTCAGTTAGATCAGTGGCTCAATGATTGGGCAGCAGCGAATCAAGCAAACTTTGACCTATGGCTCGACACCACATTACTTGAAGAATTTAGTCAAAGTGCCAAACCATTAGTGCTTGAGCAACCCCAAACTATTACCAGCCAGCATGGACAGTTATTCTATATAGATATTGACAACGATCTCCCAGCATTATCCTTTCAAACAACGCTGGGCGGAGGTAATGCCGACCTTTACATCGCTAAAGACACTGTGCCTAACCCATTCTCACAAGAAAATGTACTATGCTCTTCAAACAAAGGAAAAGTAAACGGCGGAAAAAGTGATGAAGTGTGCCCGCTTAGCGACGTTACACCAGGGCGCTATTATGCACTTGTTAATGCGCCGGGCAATGATATCTACGTTAACGTAGCGCTTAGTGCTGTCGATAGCTTACTCGATAGACACGACGAAGGAAGATACTGTCAGGAAGAACAAATTTATGACGGAAAGGCATCACAAAACGCTGACGTTTCTTTGTTAAATGAAACAGAGCAAAGTATTGAAATATTCTGGTTAAATCATTTAACAGGAATGCGCTCGGATAATAGCTATATCACACTATCGCCTGGTGATTCGTGGGAAGCCAACTGGAGTTTAGGTGATAAGTTTGTTGCGGTAGATTTAGACGGAAATTGCCAAGCTGTTGGGACACTTTCAGAAACAAGCAATCAACTGGCAATCAATGGTGATGGTATCTATACGCTTTCATCAGATGAAAGTGAAGGTGATGACTCTACAAGCGATAATGGTGAAGAGTCCCCCACTACGGAAAGTCCATCTAATGACTCCAAATCAAGTGGCGGTACAATGTTATTTTCAACAGTTTTACTACTACTTGGATTATACCGACGAAAATTCAGATAAACGTATTGTGTTATCAACGTAATGATTAACAACAATCGATAACTCAAGGTGGCGTTTGCCGCCTTGAGTCATAAAGAGCAATGGCTAAAAGGCTCTGCACTTATACCAATAAAATGATTTTATTCAATTGCTATTATAAACCGCCAAGGCAAAGGTATTTAACTTCTAAGTAATCATCCAAACCGTATTTAGAGCCTTCGCGTCCATTACCTGATTGCTTAACGCCTCCAAAAGGTGCCGCAGCATTGGAGATTATCCCTTCGTTTATTCCCACCATACCGAACTGCAGTGCTTCAGCAACACGATATATGCGATTAATGTCTTGAGCATAGAAATAAGAAGCTAACCCCACCTCAGTATCATTCGCCAAAGCGATTGCATCGCTTTCATCATCAAAGACGATGATAGGTGCAACGGGGCCAAAGTTTTCAGTTGCTGCAACCTCCATATCGTTAGTCACATCGGTTAATAATGTTACTGGGTAATAGTACCCTGTCGATTCTCTACTCTGAGACATTATTTTAGCTTTTGCACCAGCCTGCTCTGCTTGCTTAACTAACTTATCAACATTTTCTACTGCTTGTTTTGAAATAAGCGGACCGATATCGACATTTTCCTTAGTGCCTTCGCCAACAACCAACTGTGAGAGTGCATGGCTAAACTTTTCGACAAATACTGGATAAATGCTGCGTTGAACCAAAATTCGGTTAGCGCAAACACAGGTTTGTCCTGCATTACGAAATTTTGCCTTGATTGCACCATCGACGGCAGCATCAATATTGGCATCTTCAAACACAATAAAGGGTGCATTGCCACCAAGCTCCATCGACACTTTTTTAACCGTTGTCGCACATTGCTTAAGCAACTGCTTTCCAACATTAGTAGACCCTGTAAAACTAAACTTTGCGATATCTGGATGCTGAGTCAGTACTTCGCCAATTTCTTTAGCATCTTCACCTATAACAACATTAAAAACGCCCGGCGGAATACCGGCTCTATCGGCAAGTTCAGCCATTGCTAAAGCTGATAATGGTGTTTGTGCGGCAGGCCTAACGACAAAAGTGCAGCCAGCTGCTAATGCCGCAGCAGCTTTACGAGCTATCATCGCATTAGGAAAATTCCATGGTGTTACTGCTGCTACCACACCAACCGGTTGTTTCATTACCGTTATGCGCTGTTTCGGGGACAATGAAGGAATAGTATCACCATAGACACGTTTGCTTTCTTCAGCAAACCATTGCAAAAATGATGCCCCATAGCTAATTTCACCTTTAGCTTCAGCAAGCGGTTTACCTTGCTCTAAGGTTAACAATAAGCCGAGATCATCAACATTCGCCATTAACAGCTCATACCATTTCATCAAAAGCTGCGCACGTTGATGTGCTGGCATATTGGCCCATTCACTAAAAGCGCTTTTAGCAGCAGCTACTGCGAGGTTTGCATGGGAAACTCCACCGTCGTCAACATCAATCAATGTTGTTTCGGTTGCAGGGTTTATAACGGCAAATTTTTTTGATGCCGTGCACCATTGTCCGTTAATATACGAGCGGGTACGAACAAGTTGTTGATCAAGTAACTGATCCTTAAGATGAGCTGACACGTTATCACTCCTTATTACGTTTGTGCACCATAGCGATTGTATCTTGATTAGATAAATTGTGGTGACAATTTGCGGAATATTACGTCTAAAACAAAATTTTATCGCAAAAACTTTATCGTTTAACGTATATTACTTAGCGCAAATAGAAAATACTGGTAATTTTATTCAATTAAACTTAGTTCATTTCGTCTTATAATAATAGGTAAACACATGCATTCTAAATTTTCAAAAATTGCATTAGCGGCATCATTAATCAGCGCCACATCGATGGTCAATGCTGAATCAATTACATTCAACACGACTGTCAGCAAAAACACTGACACTTTGGTGCTCTTTTATGGCAAAGATAATGCAACTGACGCATTTAAATCTTTTGATAAGAAAACCAATGGCCAATTAAGCAAAGCGTTGACGTCTGAAGAATTCAAGGGCGATTATGGTTCAATGGTTGACGTATTAGCGCCAACAAATTTAGATTATCAACGGATTGTTGTTGTTGGTTTAGGTGAAGAAGCGTTAACGAAATCACAAGCGACTAAATTAGGTGGCAACTTGTCAGGTCACTTAGAGAAAGATCATATCAAAGCCATTACCGTTGCAACAGACAATATCGGTGAAAATAATGCAGAAACAGCGGCTTTAATTGCCCATGGTATTAGTCTAAGAGCTTACCGTTTTGACGAATACTTAAAAGAAAAGCGTGAAGAAAAAAGCTATTACTTTGACGTTAACGATGGCAAAAAAGCAGCTGCCGCTTACGAGCCATTAGCGCATATCGAAAGCGGTGTCTTTTTAGCTCGCGACATTACTAGTCAAACCGCAACAGAAATGACCCCTGTTGATTTTGTCAGAGAAGCAAAAGCATTAGAAAAGCTAGGTGTAAAAGTAACAGTGCTTGAGCCGGCAGAAATTAAAAAGCTTGGCATGGGTGCGCTTGAAGGCGTTGGCCGTGGTAGTAAAGATGGCTCTCGTTTAGTTGTTGCGCACTACAAAAATAGCGATGGTGCTCCTTTAGCTATTGCAGGTAAAGGGATCACCTTTGATTCAGGTGGTTACAACATTAAGACCCACAGCTCTATCGCTCATATGAAAGTTGACTTAGCTGGCGCTGCTGCGGCGTTAGGTACGGTTAAAGCATTGGCGTTAACCAAAGCAAAAGTGAACGTTGTCGCTGTGATGGGCATGGCAGCAAATATGGTTTCTGAAAACTCCATTGCGCCCGGTGATGTCTTGCGCACAGCTGAAGGTATCTCAGTTGAAATTACCAACACTGATGCAGAAGGTCGCTTAGTGCTTTCTGATGCGATGTGGTATGCACGTGAATACTATAAGCCACATACCTTAGTTGACTTAGCAACATTAACCGGCTCAAAAGTTCGTGCTGTTGGTAATGAGTACGCCGCAATTTTCTCAGAAAATGATGAATTGGTTAATGAATTAACCTTTGCTGGTAAGCAAGTAAACGAAAACTTATGGCGTTTACCGCTGGGCTACAAAGATATGTTAAAGAGTGATATTGCCGACCTTAGAAATACAGGTACTGGCGGTCCAGGTGCAACAACGGCGGCAAGCTTTTTACAGCATTTTGCTGGCGATGTGAATTGGGCGCACTTAGATATCGCTGGTAATGCGTTAGCAAAATCAAGCAAAGACGAAGTTCCAACAGGCGGCACGGGTTATGGGGTCCGTCTATTAACAGAGTGGATCTTAAATAAAAAGTAACTGACGCTTGTTAAAAGCTGATCAAAAAGAGCGCGTTGCGCTCTTTTTTTTAAGCATTATTTCGTTAACAGCTTGTTTGTTTCAACGAAATGCTTTTTTAACATGCCAATAACGCATAAAATAACGCCTTCTTCACAATGAGAGATTTCGTATGACCAAAACAATAAAAGTACCTCATACCCTCGTATTGCTATTAGCGATGATGTTTATCGCCTACCTAGCGACTTGGATCGTCCCGCAAGGTTTTTTTGAAATGGTTCAGACAGAGTCTGGCCGACAAGCCGTTGTTCCAGGCACCTATCAGGTAGCCGCCGAACGACATTATTTAACACCTTGGGATTTTCTGATCGCAATTCCCAGAGCCTTTGCGGCCGCGCAAGATGTAATTTTCTTTGTCTTGATCGTTGGTGGTGTACTCTCTATTGCTCGCGCAACGGGTACCGTTGATGCGTTAATTGGCCGCTTATTAGAGCGATTTGGCGACTCACCACAAAAACTGATTTTTATGGTGGTATTTTGCTTTGCCCTTGCATCAAGTGCGATTGGCACTGCTGGTGAATATATCCCCTTTGTATTAATTCTTGTTGCCCTATGCAAGGCTATGCGATTAGATGCGATGACCGCCGTTGGTATGATTGTCGCAGGCTACGGGATCGGTTACGGCGTATCCGCATTTAACCCTTTTACCGTATTGATTGCGCAACAGATAGCTGAAATTCCTGTTTACTCAGGACTATGGTTACGATTAGCGATTTTTGTTCCTTTTGTTTTGATTGGGTTCCATCATGTCTGGTCGTATACCAAACAAGTACAAGCAGATCCCAAACGCTCATTAATGGCAGGGATACCTTGCCCTCTTCAAGGAAAAGAATCTCATCATTACCCGAAGTTAAGTCGTCGCCATCAGATGATTTTACTTAGCTTTGTTGCAACCTTAGTGATCGCAGTTTGGGGTATTGCTACCCATGGCTGGTACCTTTATGAACTTGGTGGTTTATTTGTTGCGTGGGGCATTGTTATTACCGTTTTAGGGAAATTAGACGCCAATACTGCAGCAAACAAATTTATTGAAGGTACCGCAGACCTAGTCACTACCGCAATCCTCATAGGTGTTGCTCGCGGTATCGCACTTATTTTGGATGACGGACAAATCCTTCATAGTTTAGTGTATGGTATGAGTTTGCCTCTGTCTTATGTCAGTGCAGAAATTTCTGCGGTAGGAATGTTGTTTATCCAAACTTTACTCAACACTTTTATTCCATCAGGTTCGGGACAAGCTTACGTCACTATGCCCTTAATGGCACCGCTTGGTGACCTTGTCGGTGTTCCTCGTCAAGTAGCGGTACTTGCTTATCAATTTGGGGATGGTTTCTCTAACATGATTATTCCAACCAATGCGGTATTGATGGGTATTATTGGTATGGCTGGAGTTCCTTACGGCCAGTGGTTTAAGTTTTGTTTACCGCTATTGGCTAAGCTTATGTTAGCAGCCGCTATCGTATTGATTGCTGCCACCATGTTTGGCTATGGCCTCGATGTCCAACCAGTAATACATCAATAAAGGAAAATGAGTCAGTGAAAATCATTAGGGCAAAAGACTTTACTGCTGAGCGTGCTTGGGGCGCGCTCGACATCGCTAACATGAAGGGTATCACGACCAAGCTTCACTGGACTAATAAGCCATACAAATGGCACATCAATGATGGTGAAGAAGTATTTGTTGTGCTCGATGGTTGCGTTGAAATGCATTATCGAGAGCAAGGTGAAGAATATACTGCTACTCTTCATCAAGGCGACATTTTTTATGCCAGTGTTGGCACAGAGCATGTTGCACATCCGCAAGGCGAAGCTCGTATCCTTGTTATTGAAACAGAAGGCAGTGTTTAACTGCCTTTTTATTCCTCTCAAAAAGTAAACTTAACATGAAATTAGAAATACTCGACGACCCTGAGCAAGACTTGATTGATTTTCTCAATCAAAAAATTGCGGAATTTAATTGGACACACTGGGAAGTCAGTGAACGTTTGCCATTGGCGGTGCAACTAAAAAACGATTCGGGTGAAGTGATTGCAGGCGCCGCTGGTAGAACATTTGGTGATTGGTTATTGCTCAATACCTTATGGGTCTCTGAGCAACTGCGAGGCCAAGATATCGGCTCTGAGTTATTAACAAAGATTGAAGATGCAGCAAAAACCCGCGGCTGTAAAAAGTGCTTACTCGATACGTTAAATTTTCAAGCGATGCCGTTTTA
The DNA here is from genome assembly GCF_053485795.1 of Thalassotalea ganghwensis. Taxonomy (NCBI): domain Bacteria; kingdom Pseudomonadati; phylum Pseudomonadota; class Gammaproteobacteria; order Alteromonadales; family Colwelliaceae; genus Thalassotalea; species Thalassotalea ganghwensis. The sequence goes on along the minus strand of NZ_JBQRUM010000008.1, from coordinate 50,662 downwards.
CAAAAAACATGGCTATGAAGTTCAATGGATACAAGAAGGCTACCCTAAAAAGGGATGCAAATATTTTATGACCAAGTCACTATAAACTTTCAACATCGACAAACTAGCCATCTGATCTTTATCATTTTTTTTAACGTAAGGTATTACAGGGTTGATAAATTAAATCTTTGCCCTAAGGTTAATAGTTAAAGCGAAAACGTAAATCGCTTTATCTGAATGAAGAGAAATAACCATTCGAACGTTCAATAACAAGAGGAGTATCAAATGGCAAACGAAGGCTATCATGAGCCCGTAGAAGAACTAACTCAAGAAACCAAAGATATGCACAAAGCCATTGTGTCGCTAATGGAAGAGTTAGAAGCAGTAGATTGGTACAATCAACGCATCGACGCCTGTAAAGATGAAGAGTTAAAAGCCATTCTTCGTCACAATCGAGACGAAGAAAAAGAGCATGCTGCCATGGTCTTAGAATGGATACGACGCAAAGACAAAACTTTTGATAAAGAATTAAAAGATTACTTGTTTACAGAAAAATCGATTTCGCACTAACCCTTAACCAAGATATTATCTACTGTAGATAAGTGCCAACATTGACTGACAAATAGGGGGTTAAGTATTGAACCCTATTTGTCAGTAGCATTGGTGCAATGAGCTAACGCGGAATAACCACTTAACTACAGCGATGCAGTCTATAAAAACACCACTACCTGTTGAAACACAACTCCTGAGATCAACACAACCTAAAAACTATGGTTTATTTTCTGGGGCATTGTAATCCCAAACTAAGTTTTTAATCTTCCACTTCCCTTCTATTTTCAGTAGATGTAAATACTCAACCCAATTATCAGAAATGAGTTTGACAGAAGCCATTCCATTATAACTGTCTAAAATGATGACTTTATTAGTTGGGTTCGGTGGAAAACGCGTACCATCTTTATTCCAATTGTGAGCAAAATTAATCATTTGCGCATACGTTGTTGGTCTTAATTTTTGCTTGCTATCAGCAAATGTTTGAATCGTATGCTTTGATAGTTCCTCATGCATAACTTCCTTCATCAACTCAGGCTTTAATTGCTGCAATGCTTCTAAATACCCCCGAGAGACCCTTAAAACCTCTTGTTCATCGATATCTGAAATAGGCGAATTAGTTTTATTTAACCGAGGTGGCGGTAAGAGCTCTTTATCTGAATTATATCGAGACACACTGTGGTAATTATGTAAATCATCATAATGTTTTACCGCATATGAAAACCCCCATGGGTTGTTAACCAACCTTCCTGTGTTATCGAAGTATGAATACTTAGTGTGTAAACCACTTTCTAAGTATTCATCTTGATAATAAGCGACACCTACCTCGTTATTTGTCACCTGCAAGTTACTATCTATATTAAAATGCTTAGAAGGGTTGCCGTTTTCATCATATTCTATCGCAGTGGTTCCAAAGGCAAAATATGGCGATAAAGGCTGTTTTTCACCTTTAAGATTAAAACGGTTTTCTATGATCAAGTTGTTATGCTCCTGCCATTTATACTGGCTTATTTTCCAACGTGATTCCATAGGGCTATCATTTTCATCATAAAAATCAAGCCGTTGTTTAAATTGATTTTTATCATAAGAATATACTTCTTTGTAAACACCTTTAATATTAGCCATGGGGGTGTTATTGATATCAAAGAATGTTCTAATTTCTTTAGCATCTTCGTAGTTAATTATTGTTTTATAGGCACCTAAACTTGCTAAATGATGACGTTTTACCACATTGTAGCTATGATCCGTAATGGAAGTTATTCTATTTTGAACGTCAACAGTGAAAATAAAGTGAGGACGATTAGTTGCTTGCTCTTTTGTCAAAGGAATGACCCCTTTGATCTCTACATGCGGTGAGACATGGTTATAACGTATATTACCAAAATACAATATTTGGTCGGCCAACACCGATTGACTCACAAAAGTCAATAATCCGATAAACAAGAAAATAGTCCTTTTTATTTGAAACATAAAATTTAATCCTTTGAATAATAAAGTTGATTTCACACAACAATTGAAGCTTTCATGCTACCTTAGCGCATATAGCTTGCCAAACTTTTGCATTTAACGCCGCTATGAGCGACGAATAAAAGTGGGTGAAAAAGTAAATAAACTGACCCTAGGCACCAGTTAAGAGTGCTACTTTTTATTACCAAGTAAACTAGCCGTTGTTCTGTGATCGTCTCAAGCATACAGCTTGCACCAACAAATGTTGCACCACAAATATTTCCAAGTAATTTTGGTAATTATGTATTTATCTTGCGTGTTTTAGCATGCTGTGCCATTAGAGCATAAGAAGACAAACAAATACATGTTAACAGCATGAAACTTAACACTAAAACTGAAATCATAGAAGTTCTAGCAGTTTCAATACACTGTGGAAACAATGTTGCAGTAAAAAATAATAGCTTTGGGATTGATTTTGCGACGCTAAGACAGCGACAGCCCGCTACGAGGCAAAAACAGTTTACTAAAATAGTAAAGCGAAAGCCGAGTAAACCGTTGATAATATCGCACCTTCAAGGGATTTTGGCTCTCGAAGTTCGGTTTATAGAGAAAATAACAGGATTAATATTGTGTTTGCACAAGAGGCCTGTGTAAACAAAAAGTAGATACGACTAATAGTAACTTTTTCTTAGCTAATTCCTGTTGGTGCTCTCGTTTATGTTTGATACAGTCTGGTTGACTCATATAGATACTGATGCACTAGCACTAGCACTAGCCTTATACTTTTACCAAACTAGCCTGTTCAAAATATTTCTTAGCCTGATTGGCCACATCGCCACATGATTTTTTAGGTAACCAAATGTCTATTGCATTACCGCTTTGAGTAAATAAGCTAATACAATTGTCTGCAAGTTGAATTTTGGTAACCTTGTTTTTAGTAACGACTTTAGAGGAAAAGCCACAGCATCGAGATAGCATAGTTGGGTTAACTATCACTTCATCTCCATTTTCAATTAAAGCTTTATGGGCAGTGGATAAATCGACTCTGTTTTCGATAAACCAAATAACAATACAAGCGATAATTAGACAAACATACAATGATTCCAATACAAAACTCCTTTTAAAACTACTGGCGGATTAAGTCCGACTGATTGGCTTTTTATCTATTCAAAAAACTTCAACCCAAACTCTCCAATCGATGCAGTATCGCAGAGCTGCAATTGAATAACGCAACTACTTTTACCTGCTTACGCCAAACTTCAATATAGCGTTTTTCACTTCGAGTATTCCAAAATGTTTTTTTACACTAAAAACTAGGTTATGAAATCTCTACTATGGCTTTTTTGTCAAGCTAGCCTAGGCTTAGTTCACCGCATAGATTAATGTCAGACGCTGGCAAGTTCAACCTTATTTGTCAAAACGATGGGTGAGCTGATTTAATTAGCATGAGTAGCGTTGTTAATATGCTTATTTATCCAGTTATTAAAATAAGATACGCGGGTTAATACTGCTGTCGCCCCATATTTTCCAAACGTATAGTTTTCGAAATCACCGTCAACCTCTCTCCAAGAAGCTAAGCCAATTAAAACAGGAGTTGAATTTTGATAAATGACTGCAGCGCCACCGCTATCTCCTGACCCAATTGTTCCTTCCAATGGAAGCGCATAATTTCCTTGCTCGAAGGTAAATCTGAGCCAATGCTCTTTAGCTTCACTGATCACATTGTTGTATGTGCGCAATTGATAATCATCTGAAGTGAAAGCCCAGTCTGAAAAAAATTTAGTGACTTGATACCAATAATAAGTTATTGCCGTTGGTCCTTGAGAGTCCTCTACTTCACCTGTCAGACCTGTTCCAATTGCACCACGGCCAAACCCTGTCATTTGCATACCGAGTTCGTCATTTCCTTTATATAAGGTTATTGGTTTCACGTGGGTAACCGCGTTATTTAAGCGAATTAAAGCAATATCTTTAGACTGGTTTAACTGCTCCATTAGTGACTTAGGATCCCCTTTACGCCACTCAACCTTTTTGTAATCATGATGAATAATGATTTCTGAAATTTTATTCTCTACACCATGTATCATTATTGGCTTATCTATATAGTCATACATAAAAGTATAAAGGACGTGTGCAGGCGCCAATAACCAGTGCTTATCAATCAATACTGCGCCACCTTGAAATGGCATATCGATATAAAATTCAGGAACGTTATCAACCTTGTACAAGTTTGGGTCTACGTCATGTCTTATTACAACCGCATTTAAATGACAGGTGAAAAATAGTAGTAAAAAAGCAGCTAGGTATTTCATCATCACTTCCTTGTTAGTGTTTGTTTTTTTCAGCTTCAATCAGTTTTAATAGATTCATTTGACGAGTTTTGTAGGCGTTATTTTCAACGTTCTCACCAATACTTTTTTTAATGGCTAGATTTCTCATTTCCAAAGCTTTATCTAGCTCGCCATTTGCTTTATAGCCATCAGCCAAACTATCATAAGCATCAGCTTTATAAGGGTAATTCTTAACATTTTCCTTAAAAATAGCGATTGCTTTAGTAAAATCTTTTTCCTTGAGGGCTTTATAAGCCACTTGATTTAACGATTCGTAACTTGGCTTTATTTCATAGCCATAGATTGTTGATTGTTTCTTGAAGAACTCTTTAATTGCGGGGATCCCTTTGGCAATAATTTCATGACTTGGGTTCAATGTGACAAATAAATTTTGCAAGGCTAATGAATTTCCAGCAAGCGCTGTTGTGTTGTGTGTTTCAGAGGTATCTAAATCTGAATTAAATTTGAATCCTTTTCGGTTATGTGAATCAAGTAATGTTATATATCGCTCATATGAACTTAACATATGACCACCTTCGTTCCCCATATTTACGTACAAATACGTATTTAGCTCGTCTGAATTTTTTAAAAAGCTTTCTGCCTCTTTAAATATGATCTGTTTATGCCACCATAAACTCGGACTAAAAGCGAAATGCGCTTGAAATAGCTCTGGCCTGGATTGAAAAGCGTAGATAGAAAGCAAGCCTCCTAATGAGTGACCAGACACTAGCTTGAAATTGTTTGCTCGGTAAGTTTTATTAACATAGGGAATCAGTTCCTTCTCAATGAAATCTAGAAAGTTATCTGCCCCTCCTGAGACCCCCCATTCATTGTAGCTTTCATCATAACTAGGCGTTAAATCCCTTGTGCGATGTGTGTTTTTTATCGCGATGACAATCATCTCTGGTGCCATGCTAGATTGATTCAGTAAATCTAAAGTACCGATGGTATGAGCAAAGTTTCTTTGTCCGTCCAATAAATACAGCACAGGATAATCAAGCATTTGATTTTCTTTATAGTTATTAGGTAAATGTATTAACAAGTCTCGTTGCTCTGACAAAACGTTTGAATATAAGCTGTCAGTCTTTGAAATACCGCGGACATTGGCATTGGCTTCCCTTGAGCTAAATAAAAGCACAAAGAGTATAACTGCTATCTGTTTAAACATAAAAATTCCATTACCTTATTAATATTAAAGAGTTAATGTGACAACTAACGATCGAAAAGTAATGATGATGTTGGGAAAAAAAGTGATGAAAAGGTGAATTTTGAAAATTAGTCACTCTATTTGAGCTGTGCAACTAATTATTTTTCCATATAACTTTCGATGTGATATCGTTTGAACGAGATTGAGTAGTTTGAGCTTTATTACAGTAAGTTATGATTAAATTTGGCGAGTATATACTCGATGTAGAACATTCACGTTTACTAAATTCTAGTGATAAATCTGAAATACTGATAGAGCCAAAAATTTTTGAATTATTACTGCTGTTCATTGAACGTCCTAATGCTGTTATCTCAAGGCAAGATATTCTTGAACTATTGTGGGCTGGCACTATCGTTACTGACAATGCCATCAACAAATTAATCGGTAATCTTCGCAAGTTACTTGCTGATGATGCGAAAAAACCGAATTACATTCAAACTGTGCCTAAACGGGGATACCGTCTAGTTTGTGATGTTGAAACACTAGTAATTAACGACTCCGCAAAAAATCACGCAAAATTAATGACAAAAAGCAGCCCTCCAATAGCCTCACTTGGTTTTTTGAAGGAAAAGCGGAAACCCCGTATAGGGATTTCTTTTGCTGTTATTTTGCTCATTACTTTAAGCTACTTTATGATGCTTAAATCGAGTAACAACAGCTCCTCAAATAGTAGTCATTCTGTAGCACTAACACGAGACCAAGGTGCAGAGCTCTCTCCTATAATGCACCCTAACAATAAGCACTTGTATTATTTAAAAGAAAGTGACGAACACACAAGTCTTGAGCTTTGGCTAAAAAACACTAACACCTCCGTCACTAAGCAAGTAAGAGTTAAAGGCAATATTAGTCAAATCATTTCTATCATTGAAGACACGAATACTAATCAAACTATCCTCTTTTATCTTGACTTATTCGCGAAAGGTTGTGGAGTTTATCAAGAACCTTTACCTGCGCCAGAAGAGCTAAATCAGGCAAGCCAAGTCCAAAAAAAGTTATTTGATTGCGCTGATAAGAGGATCAAAGACATAGATTATCATGTTGATCAAAATGCTTTTTATTACGCTGCTCAACCTAAGAATTATTGGCCGAATCAAATTTATGCTTTTGATGTTGAAACTGCAGAGCACAGAATCGTTACCCAATCTCAACCCAAAGGCTGGGGCCATCATAGCCTTGATATATCCCCTAATGGCGAAAAACTTTTAATAATGAGTACAGATAGTGATTACAAAACGCAGTTACTATCGCTAAATTTGTCGGATAACAAAATTACAAAGGGTATTAAATTTGAAAAGCCCGTGTATGAGGCTATATGGCATCATGATTCTGAGCAAGTATATTACTTTGCTGCATCACCTTCTCAGCGAATTTTAAAAAGTGACATCAATGGCGAGAATACTACTGAAGTTATCAATATATCTGAAGAAATATTGCCAAAGCTTTCAAGGTTGCCTGATGGTAAAAATATACTTTTTAGTACAGAAAACAAAAACTATAGCAATCGCTGGTTAATTTCTTTTAACGACAGCAATTCTATTGATAATTCATCTGTACTTGATATTTATCCTGCACTATTTCATAAAAGCGAGCAGTACTTATTCGTCTCAAAGCGAAGTGGTCGCCTGCAATTATATCTAGCAAACAGCCAATACAAGCAAGCCCAAATAGTGACTAATTTACAAAACTCTCAATGGCTTAAGTACCTTTCTATTTCTGAAGACGATAGGTTTGTTTTGTTAAATGTTGATAACAAGGTCTATCAGGTTTCTGTGAGCGCACTAAACCCAAATGAACTTTTGAATGCATTTAAATCAGAACATTTAATTTATGAAAGTAAATACCCCATCATCTCATTGGATTGGCTTACAAGCGAGAGTGTGGCTATTACACAGGTTGTTAATGGAAATCCTGAGTTGGTCATAGTTCAGCTTCCCAGCAATAAAACGCTAAAACTAGATGGAAGATGGGCGTATGGGCTGAAAGATAGTGAACAGCCTAATCGTCTGTATTTTATTGAACAACAAAGTAATACCTTGTACCAAGCAAACTATGCATCTGTTGATGGCATCCTTTATCCTAACCAGTTAAGTTTCATTAATACGCAAATATCCTTACCAACTGACTTTTATCATGCAAAGGTCGATTCAAACAACCTGTATTATGTTAATGCAGAAAATGATAAAGAATACCTATATATCATACCAATTAATAAAAAATCTGAGACCCGCAAATTACCATTATCGGATTTTTATAGTTATGACGTAAGCAGAGAGCGCATAATCGTTAGTGACTCTATTAGCCGAGACGGAGATGTCCACCGTACTATGTATTAAATGGCTGCTATTTGCTTAATGCAGTCAACTTCTTGTATTGATAATCGTAGATAAAATAGCAAGTGTTATGGTGGCAAAGTAAAGCGCAGTGCTTCACATTGCCACCTTCAATCATAAAGAATAAACATCTGCTAGTTTTTTGTCACAGGTTTGAACGCTACTTGAGACATCTTATCGTTACTTATTACTCGACAAACCTGATCGCCATAATAATTATCAGGGTAATTACATTGCAATGTTTGCGTTTCAAAATGCTTGTCTACGATGTTTTCGTACAATTGCTTTATTAAGTTACTCATTGTCTATCCCTCATTTGCCTTTGACATCACCATCATTAAGCATTTGATTGATTAAGTAAATTCGATAAAAACTAAGCTGATGATTAATTTTTATGAACAACGAATACCTAGCCACATGCTTTTTGTAGCTCTTGGCTAAACATCGCTTTTAGCAAGGTAATCTCTTTCGTCCGGACGTAATTTGGTCGAATAATAAAAGAAATGGTTCGATGTGGCCCAGGTTCATTTAAATGAATAGCACGTAACTCTGATTGATGATGAATTAACTGATCAAGTGCCATTTGCGGTACTAGCGTCGATCCCAGTTTACCTGCCACCATTTGAATTAAGGTATGCAAACTTGCTGAATCAAAGTCATTGCTTTGCGTTTGTTGCCTAAGTTTACAGGCCGCTAAAGCATGGTCTTTTAAACAAGGACCATCTTTTAATAACATCAACTTATCTAACGCTAATTCGGCACTGGTGATTTCTTTCACTTCACTTGGACATTCATCTTTGTGACTAACCCAGTAGAAATCTTCTTGCCAAAAATCAAATTGTAATAAACCATCAATTGGGTATGGCAGTGCTAATATAGCGGTATCGATATCCCCTACTCGCACCATGTCCACTAACACGTGAGATTGGTCTTCAATTATTTTCAATTTAAAATCAGGATACTTTGCCCGTAATGCCGGTAATACTTTTGGTAGCAAGTAAGGTCCAATTGTTGGGATCACACCAATGGTCATTTCACCGGTAAAAGGTTGATTATTAATTTGCGCTATTTGCATCAACTCATCGAGCTCTAGTTTGACCTTTTTGGCTTTGTTTAGTACCAAATGACCATTGTCGGTAACAATGACTTGCTTATTGTTGCGCTCGAAGATCATCACACCCAACTGTTTTTCTAGCTCATGAATTGCGGTACTCAATGCTGATTGAGAAACATGACATGACTCTGCCGCCTTTTTAAAGTGTAAATGCTTTTCTACTGCCAGTGCGTAGTTAATTTGTTTTATCGAGATCATTCATTTTTCTTCTATTGTTGATGTAAAGGGCTTATTGAGCAGTCTTGGTAATGTCTATAATAGCCGAAGTTGTATTTTCATTGTTTTAAAACACACTTTAACCAAAATTACTTCATATTTTTTACTTGATGCTCATCACTTTACCTCTTAGCTTAAACGCTAACTAAGATTATATTTGATTACGATTAACATATTAACCGCTCACTCGGGCAACTATTAAAGTGAAAAGGTTACCGATTACTCCTGGAGCATGATATCTATTGGTTATTTATAAAAATAAGTTTATAAATTTTTTTTATAAATAGTGCTCTTGAAAAGCGAATTTCTATCCCTATTTTTTATCATGTAAGGCAGTGTCTCATTGAGAACTGCTTCTACAAACTATGTTTTTATTTTGTATTGCTTCTTTTGGAGGATATATGATGAACTCAATAGACCTTACCCCACTCTATCGCAGTAGCATTGGCTTTGATCGCCTCGCTTCAATGTTAAATAGTACGTTAAATACCGAAACTTCGACATCGGGTTATCCCCCTTATAACATCGAAGTAAAAGATGAAAGCAACTACGCGATCACTTTGGCCGTCGCAGGCTTTACCCGTGAAGAGCTCGATATAACCGTCGAAAAAGGCGTATTAACTGTCTCTGGGAAAAAAGCCAAAGATGAACAAGATCGCAATTACTTGCATCAAGGTATCGCAAACCGCTCTTTTGAACGCAAATTCAATTTAGCAGATTATGTTGAGGTTATAGATGCTGATCTACGCGATGGTTTGCTTACCATCAATCTGGTTAAAGAAATACCAGAAGCGATGAAACCAAAAAACATTGCCATTGGCGAACCTCAAAAAGCCATTGGACACAATGTCGATAGCACGACAAAAGACGCTAAACAAGAAAGTAAAGCGGCTTAGTCACCAACAATAGAGTAAGCAGCACCGCTGCTTACTCATTTATTATCGATAAAATCGGCTTAGTTTTTCAGATAGGAAGCCCACTATGCGGTTTATTAAACTTTACTTATTGTCTTTTATACTGGCATTTATGGTATCACCTATAGCGCACGCTTCGCTGCCCAATGTTGATGCCCAAGGAAAACCATTCCCTTCACTCGCACCGATGCTAAAGCAAGTGAACCCCGCAGTCGTCAATATTGCGACGTACTCGGAACAAAAATATAGCCAAAACCCGCTGTTAAATGATCCTTTTTTCCGTCATTTTTTTAATGTGCCAGAGCGGAGAAAACAAGATTCTCTTCCCAAGAAACGCAAGCAAAGTGCGGGTTCTGGCGTTATCGTTAATGCAAAAGAAGGCACCATCATCACCAACTATCATGTCATCAAACAAGCCGATGAGATAAGAGTCTCCTTGATTGATGGTCGAAGTTACCAAGCTGAGCTTGTCGGTAGCGATCCTGACTTAGATATCGCGGTGCTTAGCATTGACGCTGAAGATCTCAGCCAAGTCAAATTGGCCGACTCAAGCATACTTGAAGTAGGTGATTTTGTCGTTGCCATTGGTAACCCTTTTGGATTAGGTCAAACCGTAACCACAGGGGTTGTTAGTGCGCTTGGGCGCAGTGGCTTAGGTATTGAAGGCTATGAAAACTTTATCCAAACCGATGCATCAATCAATCCTGGAAACTCAGGTGGAGCGTTAGTAAATCTAGCCGGAGAGCTAATAGGTATTAATACCGCAATTATTGCCCCATCAGGTGGCAACGTCGGTATCGGCTTTGCGATTCCATCCAATATGGCCAAATCAAGCATGGAACAAATACTTGAGCACGGCGAAGTTAAGCGTGGACAACTCGGTATTGGTATTCAAGATGTAACACCTGATCTGCGCGAAGCTTTTGATCTAGAAAATGGTGTGATGGGCGTTTTAGTGTCTAACGTTGTTGAAGGCTCTCCAGCCGATAAAGCAGGCATTAAATCTGGTGATATTATTCTCAGTATCGATGGTCAAGCAAGTCAAACCACAGGACAATTACGCAGTCAAATTGGTATGCGCGCCATTGGTGAACAAGTGACGATTAAACTACTTAGAGATAATAAAGAATATACGCTGCGAGCTAAAGTGGGTAAGCCACAAAGCCTAACGGCATCAAACACTAAATTACACCCTGCTCTTGAAGGGGTTAAATTTGAAAACACCCCGAATAATGAAGGCGTGATAGTTACACAATTAGCGCCAAACTCAACAGCCGCATACAGTGGTTTACGTGTTGGCGATATCATTGTCGCAGCCAATAAGCGCCGTGTTTCCGATATTGAAAGCTTTAATACTGCGCTTTCTCGAAGTAGTCATTCAGTATTACTTCAAGTCAATCGTAAGGGTAATTCGTTCTTCATCGTCATTCGTTAAAAATCTGTACACGGTTGAATGATAAAAAGCGGACAATAAGTCCGCTTTTTATCTTTTTAAACGAAGCATTACCTGTTATTCTTTGCGCTTACAATGCTGCTCATCTTTCCTCCCCAAAAGTGTAAGCGGTACCGTAGACAAACAAATCATAATTAACATTACTGTTTGACTTTCAGGATGCCCTTTAATGAGGTAACTAACCCAAAGTATACCAACAGCATACATGATCGAATAAACGATAACCAATAAACCATTTCTATTTGATTTGTTTTTCACCTTCTTCTCCTTTTTACTAACTTTAATTGGCTAAAACTGAACTTTCTCAGCCTATCACTATGCTTTCTCAGCATTTTTAGTGTCGACTTCAGCCTTATAGACATCAAAATTTATGTGTTCGACTTTTAAGGTATTGAGGCGACTGACTATCGACATTACTGATATAATCGTGCAGTAAAGCGACATTATTGCTGGTTGCAAGTATTCAAACTGAGTGTCCTCTGTTGCTTCTCGAACTGCAAAGAAGCAGCTCATTGCAATGCTGATATAAAACAACGAACGAACATTGGCTTGAATCGCTACCAAACGATCTTGATTGTCTTGATATGGATCCAGCTTTTTGCCATATAAGTTAAAGTAGATCACCACCAAAAACATCAAGTTACATAAAATCAGCATTACCGATCTAAAAAAGGTATCTTGACTAACACCAAACAAATAAGTCTCTGCACCTTGGTTAACCATAACATCAATTGCTACACCTCCTCCCAACGCTAATACTGTCACTAACGCCAGATAAGGTGAGACAAAATCAAACAGGCGTCTCGGCGCCAGTATACTGTTGCGCTTTGCCAAATTACTGGCTTTTTTCATCGCGTTAAAATACTTTCGCTCTTTACATTCAAGTATCATCAACGGGTACATTTGCAAAAGAAAGAAGCCAATGGGCAGCATTTCATTCACTTTTCCTACATTGTTGACGTCCCAATAAAGAATCCCCAAAAGCAACACCAGCCCAGTCGCAAAGATATAGCGATTAGATTTTATATAGGTATGCTCTTTAACCTGTTGTTGCAATTGCGTGTTTGGATACAGCTTTGGATACTTCTCCGGTGGAAAATTGTTAACCACGTAGGTTATTCGATTAAATATTTTATTTGGCAGTACAATCGACACTATGACAAGTTGTAGCGCAAATACGATGTAAAACTCTATATTTTCTACCATGCTCTTTCCTTATTTTTTCCCGCTCATCAGCCGATTAAACACAATACGAATTTCGGAGGAGGTCACCCCTGCTTGTTCTAATTCATTAATGACATTCGTTAATTTATTAGTCGCTAACGCTTCAAAATCTACTGTGCAGTTTTCTTTAGCATTGGGGTGTATAAAAGAACCTCGATACCCTTTCGCTTCAATAATCGCATCACGTTCTAATAGCTTATATGCCTTAGCCACCGTCTTACTGTTTAAATCTAAATCATTTGCTAATTGTCTAATTGATGGCAATTGCGCACCTGGAAGCAAATTACCAGCGGCTACCGCTTGTTTTACTTGTTCAACCAATTGGGCAAACATTGGTGTTTCATCTTCAATATCAATGACTATCTCCACGCCAATATTCCTCTTTCACACGGCTTGCATTGCATCTGTGCTCGTTATCGCTATAACAATGTTCATCTAATCAACTTTTAATTCATGTACCACTCGAACCAATGGTACAAGCACCACAAAATTTGTGCAAGCTTATTTGTAGTTTTTTTAATCGCAATGACTTTACTTAGATCATCTGGCGCAAAATCAGGCCAGCTAAACTATAGGAGGGATACAGGCTAATCTTGAATTGAAGTCAATGTTGAAATCTAAATTCTCAACTGGGTGCTAAGTTGATTAAATAAACCTTACTAAAGCGACTTTCTCACCTTCAACCACTAGAATTTGCTAATAACAATCCCCATAATGTATGGAACAAGGTTGTTAGACAGCAGATCTGACAACTAACCTGACAAACTATAAGACAAGGTATAATGACTTTACTGTTTATCTATTTAGCAATTGCCATTGGTGTTTCTTTTTTATGTTCAATTTTAGAAGCGGTGTTACTTTCGGTATCTTCAAGCTATGTGTTAAAAGCGCAAAAAGATCGACCCAAAGGCGGCAAGGTACTTAAACAAGTTAAAGATAATCTCGATAAGTCAATATCCAGTATATTAATCTTAAATACCTTTGCTCATACCATGGGTGCAGCAGGTGTTGGTGCGCAAGCGGTTCGTATTTTTGGCGAGGAAAAAGAAGCACTTATTGCTTTTTTATTAACCTTAGCTATTTTGTATTTCTCTGAAATCATCCCAAAAACATTAGGGGCAACCTATTGGCGTCGCCTGGCAATACCTTCTGCTTATTTAATCGCACTCTTGGTAAAACTTGTTTACCCGTTAGTGTGGCTATCATCCAAGTTAACGCAATTATTCAGCCGCGGAGATCAACAACACATTAGTCGCGAAGAAGTGTTAGCGTTTGCTGCCTTAAGCCATAAAGAAGGCGCAATAGCCCATCAAGAAAGTCAACTATTAGAAAATGTGCTGAGCCTAAGAGATGTTCGAACAACGGATATTTTTACACCAAGAAGTGTCGTGCATGCATTCGCTTTAACCACCACCGTATCTCAAGCACTCGAACATCCGCAAACGGCAAACTTTACCCGAATGCCAATTTTTGAAAATTCCATCGATCATATAAAAGGAGTTGTCCTCAAAGAGCAACTTTATATTGCTGAGCGCAATGGCCAAGGGGATACGACCTTAGAGACATTAATGACACCGCTGTATTCAGTATCAGAGAACATGCCGGTGAGTCATCTGTTAGATATTTTTATTAAACGCCAAGAGCATATCTTTTTAGTACAAGATCAGTTTGGTCAAACCGAAGGCATCGTAACTTTAGAAGATGCGATAGAAACATTTCTAGGACGAGAAATTGTCGATGAAAGTGACCAAGTAGAAGACTTACAGAAGCTCGCAAAAGCTAACTACCGCAAACGCCTAAAAGCAAAGTTTAATAAAGTTGCTGATCTAGACAGTGATGATATTAACAAATAGTCCGGTTAGACAGTAAATGACAGCACCAATTTGGCGCTGTCTTCCCTTCCCTATCAAGTACTTATTATTTGGTCAGTTATCTGTTAAGTAATTGGTTAAAATGTATAAGCGCATTATTATCAACATCAAAGCCGTTGCGGCAGCAAACGTGCAATTTGGCGATATAATCCATGTTAAAATAATCAAAGAATCGTTTAAAAAAGCCATCAAAAATATCCGAGATTTCCTCGCTGGCTGACGTAGTTACCACTAATGCCTTTTTATCAGCAAGTGCTCGGGCCATAGGTTTTAACTCACTGACATCGGTAAGCTCAGTTATCCGGTCAATGAGAGTTTTTATCCCAGCGGTTGGTGCATGCCAATAGACTGGTGAAGCAAATATTAGTTTATCTGCAGCAACAATTTTATCGACCAACGAATAAAAGTCGTCTTTAGGGTAATCATTTTGATAATTGTAAGGGCTAATGTTAAGCTCATCGATATCAATAACTTCTAACGATTGATTTTCAGTCAATCGATGAATTAATTGGGCGGTATTACCCTGTTTATTGGCGCTTGAGAATAAAACTAATTTTTTCATGCTGTCTCCTTTTTTCTCTCTACATCTAAAGAACGACAGCATAAAACCTCAACTTAAGTTGAGGTAAAGTGAGAATTTTAACTATCAGCTATTTGCGCTGATTATAATGATAAATAGCGTGATTAAGATGACGATGATTGCACCTGATGATTTCTTTTTCATGGGATTATTCCTATTAGTAATGGCTTACGACTTATACTGGCTAAGATTAGCGAGTTGGCGGTCAATATTTTCAATAAGCGGACGAAACTTTTTATTTACGGCTTGTTTATTCAAGAAATACACCCCAACCCCAAAAAAGGTTACCACTGCATAGTAATATGTTAAGTGCTCGGTTAATCGTGGAACGCCACTTTCATCAACGGTAGCTCCTAGTGTAACCAATAAGATGGTGAGTCCGATCGGTGCGATGTACCACCAAAAAACGTTTTCTAGTAACTGCTTTTGTTGAACGAACTTTTGTTTTTGCATCACCAAAAAAGCATACTGACTTTCATCAACTGCCGGCTCTACTTTCTTTGCCATAATTAAACGGTAAGAGATCATCACGCTAGTCAAAATACCAATAATAAAGCCGAGCGATTGGATGATGCCGCTTGAATTAATGAGTCCATAACCCCAGCATGGAATTAAAAACATCGCGATGGTAATTTCGAGAATGTCACGACGTTTCAACTCTCGCTCAACCTTGTTTGTTTCTTTAATCATATTTTCTATTACCTGTGTTATTTTTTCCGGAGCTGCAGTTCCTTCAATGGATTTTTGCCATTCACTTTTAAGATCATCTAACTTCATTTTATTCTCCAATGTACTGCTGCTCGAATTCTTGTTTAATGCGCTTTAGTCTTGAACGGACAGCGTTACCACTGATCCCCAAAACATCCGAGGTTTCGTCAGATGACAAACCATCGAGGTACATCATTAAAACATTGGCATCCACTTCACTTAGTTCATTCATAAATTTCTGTAATATATCTGCTTGGCAAGTATCTTGTGCCGGCGCAAACAATTCACTCACAGAAAAATCTGGACTTTTTTGGGAGCCTCGCTTTTGTTTCAATGCGCAGCGAACAAATGTACAGGCGGTATTTAAGGCAACTTTATAAATCCAGGTACTCTGATTCGATTGACCAGTAAAGGATGAAAAGCTGCGCCAAAGCTGCAATAAAATTTCTTGATATAAATCTTCAGCTTCATCACCATAGCTATAACGTGAAACGATGTGCCGAATTCGCCCAAGATTTTCTGCAACTACCTGCTCAAATGCTTTATTCATAAACTCAAATTCTAATTAAATGTTAAAATGTGTTTTTTCTCATGAGATATTAAGTTAGTCGCAAACGAAAACGCTTTGTGTCAAGACAGGAAAAATTATTTTATAACACAATGAAACTCAATCACTTATAGTATATAACAATAGTAGATTCTAAGAATTGAGGAATAAGTATAATACTCTACTCTTTCTTAATATCAGCACCAATCGGTGTTGTGGTCACTTTAAGCATTATTTATTTTCAACGTAGCTATATTGCCCAAAAAGGTTCAAAAAAAAGCTAATAAGAGATAACCCTTATTAGCTTTTAGTCGGTGTTTAACAACTATTTTTTGTTATACCAATTAGTTAAATTATTTGATCATTCAGCTAGAATTAAAAGGCTTAGAGGCAAGGCATTGATTGTAGGTAATGGTCATTCCCTTATCAAGAGCAATAACGAAGCATATAAGCCTTTTAAACTAGCCCTTGGGGAGCTTGTCAGGAAAGTGATAACCTCACAAATTTCTTTGATGTAGAGTGACTACAACAGCATCAATTTACTTGGTTCTAACTTCCCTGACATAGCTCTGAACTGACTAAAAATTTAAGCTAATTGGTATTAAAAGCTTGCTCTGATCCCTAGCTCAAAACCACGCGCAGGCAAAGGTGCTACGTTTTTCAAAAACGACGTGTGCACGCGAGCTTCTTCATCCGTTAGATTATTTAACTTGGCAAAAATAACGAAATCATTGCCGATACCATCAAGGTAATAATTCGCATTGATATCAACCAAGGTGTAACCATCCGTTTCGCTTTCAAGCGCTGCAATATCATCTTGTTTAAAGTAATGAGTAACCGATAGTTGAGCACTATACTTATTTCCTTGGTAATCTAATTGACCACCTAGACGCATTGGTGGAATACGAGGAAGATTTCCTCCTGATTTCAAATCGGCTTTAATAAAGTCGGTAAAGACTGTTGCTTTAAAACCATTGTCCCATTGGTAAAGCATTTCCGCCTCAATACCATACATATCAACATCACCTTGCTGATAAATATAAATCGGTAAGCCTAACTCCGCGCCAGCTTCTTCATGATGCTCTTCTTCTGCATGCTCTTCTTCATGTGCGTGAGCATCTTCAGCATAAAGTCCGGTATTCGCTTGATAAAAATAATCATCAATTTGATTATAAAAAGCGCCTACGACGAAGCCAAAGTTCCCCTCATACTTGCGCCAAGTAATATCGATATTGGTTGCCGCCTCTACAGCAATATCTTGATCACCTATATCAAAATGAACTTCATCACCTTCAACATGAGCCTCATACAATGCGCCAACTTCAAAAGAATTAGTACCAATATGCGGACCATTCGCAAATAACTCTCCAGCAGAAGGTGCTCGTTCAGAATAAGACAATGACAAGCCTAAATTGTAACCATGTTCATATTCCCAAACGGCCCCTATTGACAAACTAATTGGCGTAAAAGACTGTGCATCAAAATGAGCTTGTTCATGATGCTCTTCCTCTTCACCGTGTTCTTCGTCATGATGCTCATCGTGCACGTCAGCGTGGTCAAGAATATCAATATTGACTCGTTCGATTCGGGCACCAAGTTGCACCAAAAGATCTTCAGATAAATGTTTCTCTTCCAACCAAGCCAATGCCAAAGTGTCGCTATCAGACGAAGGGGTAAATGCTTCTTCACCCTCAGCAGCAAATTCAGTGGTTTTATAATGTAATGTCCAAGCGCCCTTCCATCCATCTAAAGCCTGATGATAAACATCAAAACGCGCTTCTAGCATTTCGTTACTAAAAGTGGTGCCTACAACATCTTCTTCAATCTCCTGATGCTGATAATCAGTGTATGACAATTTACTCGCCACTTTATTAATAAAAGATTGATCAAAAGCAAGCTCACTTAAAAACTGAAGACGATCTTGATCTAACTTACCATATACACCTTCTTCCTCATGCATATCGTGCTCAAGTTCTTCACTCTCATGCTCTTCATGCTCTTCATGCTCTTCATGCTCTTCATGCTCTTCATGGCCATGACTATGCCCTGGCACACCATAAGTTCGACTCATACTGCCATATGAAAAGCCAATAAAGCCATTATCAATAATGTAACTGCTGCCAACAGTAAAGCCTGATGATTTCGAGGCACTGTTAGGTAGATAACCGTAAGCACCTAATTCCTCATGCTCATCATGTTCTTCGTGTTCTTCGTGTTCTTCGTGTTCTTCGTGTTCATCATGCTCTTCGTGTTCTTCATGGTCGTCATGAGCTTGCTCAGATTCAGCAAACCCCGGAATTTTATAGTCATTACCATCGCGCCAAAAACCATCTAAATGAAAAGCCACCTGTCCTGCACTACGGTTAAGTGAAAATGACGCTTCATCTTCACTAGCAACATCATTATGCTTTAACATCATGTCAAAGCTTTGCTCCAAATTGGTTGGTACACGATTATCAACAACATTAACAACACCACCAATGGCACCACTACCATAAAATAAGGTTGCAGGGCCTCTTAGCACTTCCACTTGCTGCGCTGTTGCCGTTTCTGAAGACACCACATGGTCAGGGCCAACACGAGATGCATCGCCAACATCTAAACCATTTTGGGTAACCATAACCCGCGGACCATCCATACCTCGGATAATCGGGCTACTCGCAACGGGGCCAAAATAGGTTGAATGAACCCCTACTTCATTTTTTAGCGTTTCTCCAAGCGTCGAAGCGTGTTTGAGGCGCAGTTCATCAGCAGCAATCACGTTAACGGGTAATGCTGACTCTATCGTTGAGGTGTGTAATGGTGTTGCCGTGACATCAATAACTTCCATTGCACTTGAGTGCAGTAAAAATTCGACATTGTTAACGTCCTGCTCACCAACCATAATGCGTTGATATTTATGACTGTAGTTGTTAGCAGTAACGTGCAACTCAAAAGTTCCAGCCGTTAAGCCACTAAAAATAAATCGGCCTTTTTCGTCAGTTTTAGTGGCCTGTTTACTATTAACAATAGCGACGTTTGCATTAGCAATTACCTCACCTCGTGCATTTTTGACAATGCCAGAAATATCTTGAGCAAACGCAGTCGGAGCAGCGCTAACAGTTAAACAACAAGCCAAGGCAATTTTTGATAATTTCATGTTAATTCCAATAAAAATCGTTACAGCAAAAACACCAGAAATGGTGTTAACAAACAAATAGTGAGTTTAGGAGCTTACCTAGTTGATAAACACTTGATTAGGAATGACCTGCTAAGCAAAGACTAGCCAAGTCAAATACCAGATAACGCCCAAAGGAGTGGCCTAAGCCACTCCTTGGAAAAACTCATAAATAAAGAAAATATCGATAAAATTAACAATAAGGGGGAGCGCGCTGCTGAAAAGCATTGCGTTGTGGTTTGATGACAGGCTCTTTAGTTTGCTGCTCTGCATCTAAATAAAAGCAGCCTATATTTATTCCCACCAAAGCAACTTTTTGCTTTGGAAGCTCAACCTGAACTTGGCACAGCTTACAATCTAACTGCTCAGCAACCATTGCAGCCTCATCATAAGCCAGTGCATGGTTATGAAAAAAGCCAGCAAAAATTAAACTAACCAAAAGCACTAGGCTGGTTAATCCAAATTTCGATTGAACTGTTGGTGGAATAAAACCTTTCATAACTGTGATAATATAACAACAAAAATATAACAGCAACTGCAAAAATAACAATTTATCAACAATCTTGGTTATATAACTCAATAAAAGACTATAAATAACGCTGTTGAATAGAATATCTCAAAAAGTTGTTTAGAAATTGGAAAGCAAGCTATTGCGATAAAGTATCAACTCTTACCTAATGCCTCCTGATGTATTGCTAGTTAACCTCATCTTCATGTTGGCAATTCCAACACAGCTCAAAAGTTGGCTCATTTAGCTCTAAACACGCATTGCAAATCCACTGGTCAGCATGTTTAGCTTGATTGGCATTGGCAACAACCGCCATTGCCTTTGAATAATCATGATCATTAATGACCCACAGTTCTGGCCAGCAATCGAGGGTACTTATCTCCCCAATTGCCCCCTGTGCGTATTCATTTTTGACAAAAACGTCGATTCGCTGAGATTCAACTAAGTTCTTTATGTTGCCAACAATAAGTCGATTACTGTGGGTGTAGACCATTTTCATCCCTAATACCTCGTTGTACTGCAACAGTAGCTATTATCTTAATTACCATAAAGTATACTCAACAAAACAAAAAAGGTGAGCTTTACGCTCACCTTTTTCCTTTAGATTTAGTATATTAATCAATTAAGGCTGATAATAAATCGGCGACTCTGGCCCAACTGGCATACCAAAGCCGAATACCCAGACATAAAATAAGATCACCCAGCCAACAAAAAACGCCATACTGTACGGTAGCATGGTTGCCACTAAGGTCCCGATGCCCATGTCTTTCTTGTACTTAGACGCGACCGCCAAGATCAAACCAAAATAACTCATCATTGGAGTGATGAGGTTAGTGACAGAATCACCAATACGATATGCCGCTTGAATAGTTTCTGGCGCATAACCTACTAGCATTAGCATAGGTACAAAAATAGGAGCAGTGGCCGCCCATTGTGCAGACGATGAGCCAAGCGTTAAATTAATTAACGCACATAAAAAGATAAAGCCAACAAAGATCTCAGGCCCTGTCAGGTTCAATGCTTGCAACAATGCCGCGCCTTTAATCGCGAAAATAGTCCCTAAGTTAGTCCACTTAAAAAATGCAACAAATTGCGCCGCGAAGAAAACTAATACAATGTAAAGTCCCATAGAACTGATACTTTTGGCCATCGCGTTGATCACGTCTCGATCGTTTTTCATCGTACCAACTACACGCCCATAGACAAAACCCGGGATAGCAAAGGTAACAAAGATAAAGGCAACAATACCTTTTAAAAATGGTGAACCCGCCACTAAGCCTGTTTCAGGATTACGTAAAACACCATCTTCTGGGATAATGCTCCACGCGAGCAAGGCGCACATCGCTAAAAAGGTTACTCCAGCCCAGCGCAGGCCTTTCTTTTCTAATGGGGTAACTTCTTCAACTTTATTGTCAGATAAATCTTCACTTGCTTCACTAGGGTCATATTTACCTAAACGCGGTTCAACCACCTTTTCAGTGATTATTGTACCTAAGATCGCAATCAAAAATGTTGATATCATCATAAAATACCAGTTCGCTTCAGGGCCAACTTGATAACTAGGATCAATCATTTGTGCAGCGGGCGTCGTAATACCAGCTAGTAGCGGGTCTATAGTGCCCAACAATAAATTAGCACTGTAACCACCGGATACCCCAGCAAAAGCAGCAGCTAAACCCGCCAGTGGGTGTCGACCTAAGCTATGAAATATCATTGCTGATAACGGGATCAACACCACATAGCCAAGCTCTGATGCGGTATTAGATAAAATAGCGGCAAAGACAATGGTAAAAGTGACGAGGCGTTGTGAGGCGCCAATCACCATATTGCGTAGTGTTGCCGATAATAAACCTGAATGCTCAGCGACACTTACCCCAAGGATAGCGACTAAAACGGTTCCTAATGGTGCAAAGCCGGTAAAATTAGTAACAAGGCCAGTAACAATACGATGAAGCCCTTCTACTGACATTAAACTAACGACTTCGATGACACCATCAGGATCACGCCCTTTGGCACCTTCTGGTCTTGGATCGATGGCACTAAAATCTAGCCATTCAGCAATCCCGCTGCCGACAATAATGGCGACACAAAAAATCGCAAATAACGTTATCGGGTGAGGTAACAAATTACCGAGAAATTCAACGGTAGCCAAAAATCGGTTAAATAAACCATTATTTTGAACCTTCACAGGCTGGTTCACAGACGCCATAGAGAAAAGTCCTCTTAATTATTTTTATAGTGGCCCGGAAAGATAACACGTCACTGCACTATTCACCAGTTTGCAGCAAATCAAACGCACAATTCTTCAACGTTAGTTCGGTTAAATCAACTGATTAGGATCTAGCATTTTCTCTAGTTGTTGTTGACTAAGTTCAGTCATTTCTTTGGCAACATCGATAATTGGGCGTTGCTCTTCGTAAGCGCGCTGAGCAATTTTTGCGGCTTTTGAATAACCAATGATAGGATTTAATGCGGTAATTAAAATAGGGTTACGAGCAAGATTTGCGTCAACTTTATCATGATTGACGCTAAAATCTTCAACCGTTTTTGCTAGCGACATACAACTGTTACTTAATAGCTCGATACTATGGAGCAAGTTATAGGCAATAATGGGTAACATGACATTAAGTTGAAAGTTTCCAGACTGCCCTGCGACCGTTGTTGCTGTATCGAGACCAATAACTTGGGCACAAGCCATTGTCACTGCCTCCGGTATTACAGGATTGACTTTGCCAGGCATAATGCTGCTACCAGGTTGAATTGCTTTTAAATTGATTTCAGCAATGCCAGATAAAGGCCCGCTGTTCATCCAACGTAAATCATTAGCGATCTTCATTAAACTAACCGCTAAACATTTAAGTTGGCTCGACAATTCAACTGCCGTATCTTGAGTGCTAATTGCACTAAAATAGTTAGTTGCCGGTGCAAAGTTAATACCTGTATCTTCTGATAAAATTGTGCAGAACAATGAGGCAAACTCTTTATCGGCATTAATACCTGTCCCCACCGCGGTTCCTCCTTGCGCGACAAAGCACAGACGTTTTTGACAATCAACTAAACGTTCAGCTGACAACGCTAATTGTGAGTGCCAACCAGAAAGCTCTTGAGCAAATGATATCGGCATAGCGTCCATTAAATGGGTTCGCCCATTTTTTATCACCTGACCAACACTTTGCTTTTTACTTTCGAGCGCCCCTTGCAATTGTTTTATTGCTGGAAACAGCATTTCATTCATGGCTAAAGCTGAACTGACGTGGATAGCGGTAGGAAAAACATCATTGCTGCTTTGGCCGATATTTACTTCATTATGAGCATCAACTTCTTTAGCTAAGAAACGTGATGCAAGGCTAGCAAGCACTTCATTCATGTTCATATGCGTACTGGTGCCAGAGCCAGTTTGAAAAACATCAACAGGAAACTGATCTAGGTATTCCCCATTGGTGATAAGCTTTGCAGCCTCTGCAATAGCATCACCAACCTCATGGTCAAGTAAGCCAAGCTCAACGTTGGCTTTCGCTGCTGCTGACTTTATTCGGGCTAAGCATTGAATAAATCTAGGAGGTAATCGTAATGAACTAAATGTAAAGTTATCAATGGCTCGTTGAGTTTGTGCACTGTATAGCGCGTCTTGGGGTACATTGATGTCACCTAAGCTGTCTTGTTCTGTACGAAATTCCATTGCGATTCCCTCAATTGAAAACGATTAACTACAACCATAGCGCATCACGATAAAATGACCATAAGTAATGGTTTTACTTAAACATTATTCGTGTTGATGCTTATTTTTATTGCGTAAACTTATATCGGTGATTATCTAGCCTACAAAAGAATCTATAAAAAATGAACCGCTAACTAATGAGTTGTTTCAAAAAAGAAAACTTGTGAAAAAATGATAAGTAAAATCGCGAACTAGCGATAAATGCTCGTTATCTACGCCTTTATTATTGGCAACTTATATGAGGTTTTGCTAGGCTGAAACTAATCAGCTTAATGCTGATTTATGGGCAAACCACGTGAAAGTGTGGGGCGCAAAGTCACCGGTCTAAGGGGCATAGCCCTATGATAGCGGGATTGCTAGTTCAGTTAGTTTATCAGCTGACTACCTTTCCAATGACCAAGCAGTAATGATTTGGAGCATTATATGAATACGGTAATAAAAAGCAGAATTGGTCTGCTCTCAGGCTGCATTAGCTTAGCCATAGCAACCTTGAGTTTTACAACCCCAAGTCTTGCCTATCAAGCAAATGGAAAACTGCCTGAAGGACGACTAAAACAAAGCTTATCTAAACTTCCTCCTCACGTACAAGACAAAGTTATTTCCAAACTATCTTCTTTAGGTATTCCAGCCATCGATACCCTATTATTAGAAGCAGATAGTGACGGTGAAATTTTCTACGTTGAAGAAGGTTTAGTCACTGCAGAAAGCCAAACCTTCGAGCAAAGCTCTGCAACCTTACCTGCAGTTGATGTATTTAAACTGCACAGTAAACCTAACTCAACAAATAAAGTATTTTTAGATTTTGATGGCGGTATCGTTAGTGGCCGTGCTTGGGGTGGAGGCAGTAGTTACGACACTGTTGCCTATGATTTAGATGGCGATCCTACCACCTTTAGCGCCACTGAAAGAACTCGTATCCATGAAATTTGGACTCGCATTGCCGACGATTTTGCGGCATTTGATATTGATGTCACCACAGAAGCTCCCGCTAGCTTTGGCCCTGATACTGGTTGGCTATTGTTTACTAAAGATAGTGATGCAAACAATAAAGCACTTCCTTCACAAGGCGCAGGCGGTGTCGCTTATGTTGGCGTTTGGGGAAGAAGTAATTACACTTACTACCAACCAGCATTTGTCTACTACAACCGTTTAGGTAGTGGTACCTCGACTTACATGGCTGAAGCGGGCTCTCATGAGCTGGGTCACAATTTAAGCCTCAGTCATGATGGCACCTCAACAACCAGTTACTTCCAAGGTTTAGGAGCTAACAGCGAGCTAAGCAGCTGGGCCCCTATTATGGGTGTCGGCTACAGTAAAAACATCACCCAGTGGAGTAAAGGTGATTACCCTGATGCCAATCAAAAGCAAGACGATATCGCTATTATTACTAATCACCTAGGGGCCAGCAGCGATAACGAAGGGAGCAGCGCTTCACCAAGCGTATTGGTTACCGATGCCAACGGTTTCTTTGGTGCAACGAATCGCGAAGTCGACCCTGGCAATGTCATGCCAGAAAATAAAGGCACAGTGCAAGTTGGCGACAGTGACTGGTTTCAATTTAACGCCGGTGACGGGCTATTTGAAGTTACCGCAACCCCTGCTTGGGATGCGTTTACTCGCACAACGCGTCGAGGGGCTAATTTAGATATAGGTATTCGCCTTTACGATGCTTCGGGTAGCTTAATCGCCAGTAGTGGCGATGATAGTGACTCAAACGCGACGCTTGCAATTAACCTCAGTCAAGGCATTCATCTGCTTGAGGTATTTGGTATGGCGGGGCCTTATGCTAACGATTATGGTAGTCAAGGTCATTACTATTTAAATGGTCAAGTCAGCGTTGGTACGCCAGACACGACGCCTCCTGATCCTAACCCAATGAGCTTTGAGGTATTACCGTCTGCTGTCAGTGACAGTGAAATTTCTATGCAAGCCAGCACGGCGATAGATGACAGTGGCGGCATGGTGAGCTACCAATTTACTTGTGTACAAGGCGGTGTTGGCTGCTCAACCTCTGCTTGGCAAAATCAACTTAGCTATAGTGCTACGGGCTTAGCCGCTGAATCTGAATATTGTTTCACTGTAAAAGCCCGTGATTTAAGTGGCAATGTTACCGTTTCTTCAGCGCAAGCTTGTGCGACAACGCAAGTTGCACCACCACAACCCGAGCCCCCATTAGCACCTTCATTGTTGCAAGTAGCGGATGGCCAAGATGGTACAGCACAGCTTTCATGGCAAGATAACAGTGATAATGAACAAAGTTTTGAAGTCGAGCGAGAATCACTGCATAAAAATGGCCGTTGGCATGCCGCACAAATAGTGGCCACCCTCAATGCTGACGTTATTAATTATAATGACGCCAGTGGTGAAGGTACCAAGCGTTATCGTGTGAGAGCGCTGAATACCCTAGGCGCTTCCGCTTGGACAGCGTGGCAAGAAGTTACCGTTACGGGTGGAGGTGACGGTGGCGGCGGCGGTGGTGATAAACCTTGTCGCGGCAAAAAATGTGGTAACTAATACAGTAAATGTAAAAAACGCGGCATAATGCCGCGTTTTTATTTACCTAGAAACTATATTTTATCAACTTCTAGTGCTTTTAATGCTTCGGTTTGTCGCTTCTTACGAGCCTTTTCAGCTGCTTTTAATTGCTGCTCGCGAATATGGTCTGACGGTTTCATGGGCACTGGTTTGCGCGCCATACGCTCTTTGGCATTTGCTGCTTCATAAAGCATTCCGGCCATGATCACCGATGCTTGAATCACATCGTCTTCAACCACATGATCAAATGAGTCGATATGTGAGTGCCACAAACGCGGGAAGTAATCGAGTGGATCTTGTATAAACTGAAAGCCCGGTAAGCCTACATCGTCAAAGCTCTCGTGATCAGTACCACCGGTTGAACGCGTTGAAATGATCCCTTCGGAAATATCCTTATATGGCGAGAACCAATCACTTAACGTACTTTTAACGGCTACATTTCCTTCGGTATAAATCCCACGGAAACGGCCGCCACCATTATCCATATTAAAGTAAACCGACAATTTTTCATGAGCAGGTTTTAAGCTAATAGGCCAGCCTTTATCCTGACGAAAGTAGGGTTTAACGCTTTTATCAAAAGCTGTTTTTGGCGTTGGCCGTGAAGCAAAATGTTTATCTACATAGGCTAGCGAGCCAATATGCCCCTGCTCTTCACCTGTCCATAAAGCAAATCGAATAGTGCGTTTAGGTTTAATATCCAAACTCGATAAAATACGTGCAGCTTCCATCACCACAGCGACACCAACACCGTTATCTACGGCTCCATCACTGGCATGCCATGAATCTAGGTGAGCACCTGCCATGACAATTTCGCCGTTTGCATCAGAACCAGGAATTTCAGCAATGGTGTTATAACCTTTATGGTCCTCATCATGAAATTGGGCATCAATATTGAGTGAAACAACGGGTTTCTTATCTAATTCAATTAAGCGGATAAGCTTTTCATAATGCTCGGCTTCTATGATCATTGCTGGTGTTGAAAAGGTATAGCCTTCACGGTGGTTACCACCAAACACGCCAATTAAGCCGCCTTGACGCCAGCTTCGATAAATAACCGCCTGTACACCTTCTTTTTCAATAAATTTACTTAACGCTCGCTTGTACTTAATTTGTTGAATGCGTTCTTCCTTTTCTGCTGGTGTGTAACGCTCGGCGTGACTCGCAGGGTTTGAAACCAAATACTTCGCTTTTTCAGTAAGTTCTTTGCTCGTAAAACGACTAAAAGGCTTTTTCGGCTCTTTCATCTCTTTGCTATCATCGAGTAACAAAATTTTACCTTTTAGCTTACCTGTGTATTGTTCTAACTGTTCTGTCGCGCCATAGTTAAACGCAACAACCTCACCAGTAACCGTGCCTTCAGTTCCTGGAGTCCAAGCAACTGGAATACCGTGCAAGGTAACTTTTCGTGGTGACACCAAGTCGATAGTAGCGGATTGATGACTCCAACCGCGACCAAAATGATAGTCATCAAGGTGAGTATTTTTTAATCCCCAATCACTGAGCTGCTGCATAGTCCAATCATTGGCTTCTCGCAATGCTGGCGAACCTGATAAGCGAGGACCTATTTCGTCAGTTAAATATTGCAATGTCGACATTGCGTGTGAGTTATGAAAACCTTCTTGTCTGATCTTATTTGCCATCTCGAGATCTGCTTTGGCAAATACCAGCGAAGACAAACTTAAGGTAACAAGGTAAAACGAAAGATTAACGGAAAGTAAGGTAAGTTTTTTAAGCATACGCACTTCTTTTATTATTAATATGATAATTGAAGCATGGCACTTTACAGACATTAAAGCTGTCGATCAAATGCAACAAGATAGCTTGCCGATGTTCGTCGATGAATCACCTTATAGTGATGAAAGATGGTTCAACCAATAGCTAGCTGTTTCGATAATACGTTGTTGCTCATTTTCTGCTTTTTTATTCCAGTTCGCATAAACCATGCTGTTACGTGGATTGCTAGAGAATTCAGCTTGATGGCTGACCATAAAATGCCAATACAACGCGTTCAAGGGGCAAGCATTTTTACCGTGACTGGCTTTGACTTGATAGTGACAATCGCCACAGTAATCACTCATCTTTTGTATATAGTTGCCGCTAGCAGCATAAGCCTTTGAACCGACAATACCACCATCAGCAAATTGGCTCATCCCTCGAGTGTTCGGCATTTCCACCCATTCAATCGCGTCAATATATATACCGAGATACCATTGATCGACTTCATCTGGATGTATACCGGCAATCAAACAAAAGTTGCCAGTAACCATCAAGCGTTGAATATGATGCGCATAGGCAAATTCAAGCGACTGGCTGATGGCATGTTGTAAGCATCGCATTTTAGTGTCACCACTCCAAAACCAATCAGGTAGCTGTCGAGTGGCATTCAAGTGATTCAACGTGGCGTAATTAGGCATATTGGCCCAGTAAATACCACGGGTAAACTCTCGCCAGCCGAGTATCTGGCGAACAAAGCCTTCAATTTGCGCTAAAGTGATGTCTCCAGAAGATTGGCGGTAATAGGCTATGGCAGTATTAACCACATATTGCGGGCTAAGTATTTTACTGTTTAACGCAAATGATAAACGAGAATGATACAAGCTCCACCCTTGGTCTTTACCTAAGTAATGTAACGCCCCGGTCATCGCATCCTGAAACTTGCCAAATTGCGCTAAACAGTATTTACAAAAGAACTGCAGCAAATCATGCGCCTGCACGCGAGTTACTGGCCAAAGCAAAGTTGGCTCAGCCTTGCCTATGGTAACAATTTTGTGGCGCTGAATACGTTGCCAAATGTCGCTGACATCATTAGCAAACAGCAAAGGCTCAGGCACTTTGGCTAAGTCAGCACTTTTCAATTTTTGTCGGTTTTCTTTATCATAGTTCCAGCGCCCACCTTCCGGTTGACCATTAAGCATCAGCACATCAAAACGGGTTCTTAATTTACGGTAAAAATGCTCTAAACGATGGCCGGTAGCTTGCTTGAAATAATCCTTAAGCTCGCTGTCAGCCAAGTAAAAGTGTTCACTTTCAACCGCGACGGTATCGATAGTTAATGTTTGGGAAAATTCGCTAAGTTGCGCTCTCAAGCGATACTCATCAGGGAGTTGGTATTCAAAGGATTCGATGCGGTGTTGCTTGATAATATCTGCTAACAGTGCCGGTAAATCTGAGTACTGCGCAGTGTCATCCAAGGTTAGATGCAAAACATTAAAGCCCGCCAGCTGCAAGGCTTGAGCAAATTGCTCCATTGCCTTAAAGAAAGCGCAAATTTTTTGTGCATGATGCTGGGTATAACTTGCTTCTTGATGTAGTTCGGCAATCAGGTAAAGGGTGTCTGAGTCTTTAGATTCAAACCATGAATGATTAACGTTTAATTGATCACCTAGAATCAAACGTAGTCGCTTAATGCCTTTCAACAGCATTACCCCTTATTTTGCTACGCTGTCCTGCACAACGCTTTGAACAATACTTCACGTTTGACCAATCCTTGTGCCATTTTTTGCGCCAACTAAATGGCCGCTGACACGTCATGCATACTTTTTCGGATAAATTGCGTTTATGCACCTATCAACCTTTACACCTATCAACCTTGGTAATACCCATGGTACGTAAATACAGCGAGTTCGGTTTAGTTGTGCGATAACTTCAATAATTGCGCAGTTCCCCCATTATCCATTGGTTATTTTTAAACCAAAACAACAAAGCTATGCTCAACGATAATTTTTCTGCTTTTATTTATTGTAGATAAAGATTTATTGTTACTTATCTTTTATAGTTTAAACGTGTTTAAAAATAACAGGATGATTAAAATGAAAAAAACACTGTGCTTTATGGTTTTAGTGGCATCTACCGCGTTAATCAGTTCATCACTAATGGCAACAGCCCTTGAAGGTAGCACCTTAGCCAATGAAGAAAAAACGCTTTCAAAAGAAGAAAAAAAAGCGCTGATCGAACAAAGGAAACAACGCTATCAAGAACAGCAACAAGATAAAAAAGCGCTGTCAGAGCAAGAGCGAGCTGAACGCAAGCTGAAAGCAAAAGAAGAGCGTGAAGCGTTAAAAGCGCAAAAGCTCGCTGATAAGGAAGCGAGAAAAGCGGAGCGTAAAGCCGAAAAAGAAGTACGAAAAGCCGAGCGTAAAGCAACTAAACAAGAAAGAAAGGCAAAACACCAAGCAGATAAAGAAGCGAGAAAAGCTCAACATGAAGCTAAGAAAGAAGAGCGAAAGGCGAAGCATTTAGCTGATAAAGAAGCGCGAAAAGCCAAGCATAAAGCCAACAAAAGCAAAGATAATGACGATGACGAAGATGACCTGTAGATTCAATTAAAACAAATTGACTTGATTATCCACGTGAATAATTAAAGACGACTGCCTTTATGGTTCTCCATAAAGGCGTTTACCATTAAATCTTCGAGTGCCTGTTGGCCATCGTCTTCAACCACACCATAAACGACTCTCATCCCTTTATAATGTAGTTTCTGTAACTTGGTTTCGATTGCACTGGTAATTTCAACCGTCTTTGATAACGCCTCTTGATATGACCTATTAGAAAACAACACCGCAAAGCCATCATCATATCGAGCGACAACGTCTGAATGGGTAGTAAAAGCATTTAGCGAATGGGTAACAATATCAAGTACTGAGCGGTATTTTTCGTATTCACTCGCCCCTAAACCTGAAAAACCAGAGACAAAAAAGTAACTAATACACAATGGTAATTGCGTATAACGACATGCTTCAACAGCAATAGTCGCGATTTGGTTAAAGCCCTGTTCATTTAAAAGCTTTGATTCTTTACAAAGCATCTCACTGTTTTTATTTGCTAATTCAAGCTCTAAAATTGTCGCAACCTGCTTTAGTAATAACGATTCTTTTTCACTAAAGGATCTTGGCTTATTATCAATTAAACACAGGGTGCCGATGACACTGCCATCAGGTGCTTTAACAGATTGTGCTGCATAAAAGCGAATATTCGGCGCACAAGTTACCAACGGGTTATCATCAAAACGCTCATCTTCAAGGGCATTGTTAACAATGAAGGTGTCTTCTTGCAAAATCGCATGACCACAAAACGAAATATCTCTTGGTGTTTCTTTTACCGCAAGGCCAACTTGAGACTTAAACCATTGTCGATCGGTATCAATGAGAGTAAATAACGCAATAGGCACATCGAACATATTCGCTACAGTACGGGTTAAACGATCAAATTTTTCTTCCGGTGCCGTATCTAAAAGATTTAATGATTTTAGTGAGTTAATTCGAAGGTTTTCATTAACAGGAATGCTGGGCGCTTTCATCGGCAATACAACTTAATAGATCATTAGTTCACGGCTCGTAGTCTCAGAGTATATGATTTCCAAACACTTTGCTATACATTGCCAATTTTCTATTTTCGCCTCGTTAAGCAATATGTAATAGTAAGTCTGTTTGTCTTTGTATTTGTTCAATAAAAGATAATTTACCAAAAATTATGGGGGCTGAGTAAATCATCCTCAGCCCCAACCTTCATGAAAATTTGAACAATTAATACGTTATCCCTGGTTTGCCACCTTGGCATTTTGGACATTTCCTGCGATAAATTTCTGAGCCATTTGCGCCATAAACTTCACCGCATGCTAAACACTCTAACTTATAAGCGACTTGATTATTGTCTGTACCTTCAACGTGGCGCGTGCCATGCACTTTTTGTTGGTTGGCATTAGTGTAATCTATTTGGGTGGTTTTGGTCGTGCCGCTAACAAAGTCTTGATCTGAGTCATGGCTTTCAAGTGGTTGTTCCGCATCAATGTCACTGTCGTTGTTGACAACAGGTGGTTGCGGTTCGTTTGTGGTTTCTTTTTGAGCTGTAGGAGCATCAGCTTGGCCTAAACGCCAAACAAACGGTTGTTGTAGCTCTTTATTATCGCGCCATGTATCCCACGCTTTAAAACCTCCTAACCAAAGACCAAATTCAGCTAACGCATTTAACACTGGCATTTGATTTACTTCATCACCAATGTCGCGAAATAGTTGATCCCACTGTTGCTGTGTGGACAGCGAGGTATCCC
This sequence comes from Thalassotalea ganghwensis, assembly GCF_053485795.1. Lineage (NCBI taxonomy): Bacteria > Pseudomonadati > Pseudomonadota > Gammaproteobacteria > Alteromonadales > Colwelliaceae > Thalassotalea > Thalassotalea ganghwensis. Next base: position 18,230 of record NZ_JBQRUM010000008.1, on the reverse strand, counting down.
AATTTACATTGCCATCATCATCAATGACATAAATGCCATTGTATCGATAACCATAATCATGAATTAGCCCTGGTATAAGTAACAGCCCAACGGGAGAAATTAACGCCCACAACACTTTTGGGATCGAGGCCCCATCAAAAACAAAGCCAGCGTGAATAGCATAGCGCTTACCGCGATACTCATAAACAAAAGCCTCTTCTAAACGCCATTTGCGAATACAAAAAACAAATGCCAGCAATTTATTTAAAGGATCTTTCTGTTTGACGGTTGCAATAGGAATGGGTCGAAGAACGGGCATATTTTCAACACCAATAATCGTTTTTACTTTATCCACCTCGCTTTCAACGGCTTTACGGATAAACAGCAGTACCACGTAGATGAGTATTAGGACAAAGGTAATTTGACCAAGGAAATAAATCATTAAAGTTCCCTTTTAGCAGCAATAAGTGAGCGGAAATTATTGAACACTTTTCAACCAAAGTCTACCGTTATTAACTGATTATTATAGGGTTATCAATGCTCTGCGTGGTTCAGCCTTATTTAAGTGGCCACTGCCGTGGTGAGGTATTAAAGGTCATGACTTAACAATATTGGTTTTTACCTAAGCGTTTTGCTTGATACATCTTCTTATCGGCGGCACTGATCAACTGCTCTGGTGTATCGCCATTTTCATCAAGCTCATTATGATGATAATAAGCAATACCAATACTGGCACTAATACCCACCTCGTGAGACTGTTTATCATCATCATGAACGGTAAACGGTTGTGACAACGTTGTTATGGTTTTATCAGCCAACATTAAGGCATCTTTTTGCTGAACGAGATTAGGTAAACAAACTAAAAACTCATCACCACCGATACGTCCAACCGTATCTGATTCTCTAAATGTTTGCACTAATCGCTTAGCTACTTGAGCCAACAACTCATCTCCAGCACCATGACCCAATCGATCATTTACCAGTTTAAATCCATCTAAGTCGATAAACATTACCGCGATTAAGCACTGTTCGCGTTTGGCATCCAATAACGCCGACTTAAGTCTTTCCTTTGTTAGCCATGCTGTTGGCAACTGAGTGAGAGGATCATAATGGGCAAGCGTTTTAAGTTCTTCTCTGGTTTGCTCAAGAACAGCGATGGTGTCATGAAGCTCTGAAACATCATACTCCGTGACTAAAAAAACATAGGCTCCTGTAACCGGATGTCGGCTAAAGCGAATATCGACATTGTGGCGCTTAATACCCAAGCGAGTCTTCATTAGGTATTCAGCACAGGCTCCTTGATGTTGTTTTGCTTGTACAAAAATTTGTTGTGCTTGAGAAATATCATCAAACCGGCAACTAAAATCGCTGACACCTTGGCCACCTTTAGGGTTCCCATAGCAATCTGTAAAGGCGGGATTTTCAAATAATTTTTTACCGTCTAAGTCATAACAGCTTACCAGCGCTTTCGTATAACGAATGGCTTCTGCAAACAATAAGTTTTCAGGGTGGCGGTTGGTATCAACTTGCTCGCTAATAAAAGCGATAATTCCGCGATGCTTTTCAGAGCCGAGCAATACGGCTTTATGTCGCATCATCATTAAAGTGGGTTTACCGTTAGGATACGTTGTCCATGGGTCTTGGGTTTGACCTTCAGTTGCAGCTTTAACAAAGGTTTGCTCTGTACGTTTTCTCGCGCCTTCTGTATCTGCAGACAAGTCTTTATCAATTAACTCTTGAACGGTATCTAAACCCCAAAATGATAATGCATTTTGATTCCCCCACCAAAAGCCATGGCGGTCTAGATCAAACACCCAAATAATATCGGGAGACAAGTTAAAAGCCTCTATTTGATCAGGCGATAAAATCAAAGGTAGGTGGTCAACCTTTATCGACTGGTACAACGTTATACTCTCTCAATGAACATTGAGTTTATGTTACCGATATTTACTCATTCATGCTAGCGCCGGATGACGCTTGTCATCGCATTTTTGTACAAATAAAACACAGTCAGCGCCAAGCTAAGGCTAGGTAACTTGTTTATCGTCTTTAGGTTCTATGGTTTAGGGAAGTAACAGAGAAGTAACAAAGCTAACTTCAATCCCATCAATGGGTTGATATTGAACAAGTGATTATTCGCAAATAATAATGTTAAGCACTACGCTTTATCTAAAGGAACTTGAAGGGCTGACATTGATGAGAATTGTTTATTCACTGCTAACGCTAATTTTATTATTTAGCTCCCTTTCGATTAATGCCAAGGAAAAAATCACCATAACCACCTCTAACTGGCCACCTTATGTTTCAAAAACGGCACCTAAGTTTGGCTATATTAGTCAAATTATTATTGAAGCATTTTATCATGAAAATATTGACGTCGAATTTCTCTTTATGCCTTGGTCGCGCGCCTATGAAGAGGCAAAACACGGTAACGTTGACGCTACCTCTTATTGGTATAAAGACGACATGCATACTGAAGATTTTTATCTCAGCCAAGCAATTTCCACCGAAAAAGTGGTGTTTTTTCGACTTAAATCAGAAAAGCCGTTAATTTGGAAAAGCCTCACAGACTTTAATGGACTGAGAATGGGCTTAACACGCAGCTATACCTACACCAGTGCATTATGGGAGTATGCTGAAAAAAATAATGAACGAGTTTCAATTGTCAGTACCGATAAACAAAACTTAAAAATGCTCCTGCTCGATCGAATCGATATCACCCCTGCGCAAGAAATTGTCGGCTGGCACATCCTTCAAAACATATTTGCCAAAGAGCAAATAAACCGTGTTGAAGTGATGTATCCACCACTCAGCGTCAAAACGGGGCATTTATTATTCCCCAAAGCTAAAAAAGACAGTAAAAGATTAATGCAACATTTTAATCGCGGTTTAGCTAAACTGGCCTTAACAGGTCGGCTCGATGAACTGCAAGAAGATCTCATTTTGGGTGAGTTTTCTCGTTAACAGCGTTGTACTTAGAACGCGATAGAAAATTGTTTATCAATAAAAAAACGTTATGTAAATAACCAAAATATTTCATCAATAAAACGTATTCTTTTTCAAAATAAATGTTATAAATAGCTGCCCTTTTTATGGGGTAACCAACCCCGTCAGTCGCTCTGCCCTTGATGTGCTAAAGTCTCCCCAGCTTGCAGAGTATTTTTTGTGTATAAAACACTTTTTATTTCAGATGACCAGAGCTTACAAAGCGATGAAAGCATGCATTGCATTAGCTTTACCCAATATTTGGAAGAGTATCCAAAAGCTAACGAAACCAAAATTCGTATAATCAATTTATGCGATACCAGTCGTTATCTAAGTCATGGTTACTATTGTTCATTGTTAGCCGAGGCTCGCAAACATCCAGTTTTACCAAACGTAAAGGTGATAAATGCGTTAAGAGAAAGTCATGCTCAGCGGATATCGTTAACATCTATACCGGTAAAATCATCACATTTAGAGCAGGCAAACCATCAAGATTTTGTGATTTGTATGGGACAAACACATGATGTTGAACACAAGAAACTTGCTGAATGGATTTATCAACAATTTGCTGCGCCATTGCTGCTCGTTAACCTGCACGAGCAAAGCTTAACCATCAATCGATGTAGCTTGAGTCAACTTAATGGCGAACAGCACCAATTTTGTCTAACGGTGTTACGCTCTTTTGCACAAAAAGCGTGGCGGACACAGCGTGATAAGAAGAAATACCGTTGGGATCTTGCGATTCTCACGAATAGTCAAGAGCAAGTGCCTCCAAGTAACAAAGGTGCTATTAATCGTTTTATTAAAGCGGCGGAGAAACTTGGCATAAAAGCAACAGAAATTAGCAGCGATATGATGAGTTCGCTTGCGCAATTTGATGGCTTATTTATCCGAGAGACTACCGCTATTGATCATCATACTTACCGCTTCGCCCATGAGGCAGAAAAGTTAGGTTTAGTGGTGATTGATGACGCCAATTCGATACTACGTTGTTGCAATAAAGTATACCTGCACGATGCCTTTACCTATCATGATGTACCTAGTTTAAAAACCTTTATCCTCGGTAATAACAATGAAGCAACCCTAGAAAAACTTGAACAAGACTTAGGGTATCCACTGGTATTGAAAATTCCCGAGAGTGCCTTTTCTAAAGGGGTTTTTAAAATAAAAAATCGCCAAGAGTTAATTGAAACATCAACGCAGTTGCTTGCTGATTCGGCCTTATACATCGCACAAGAGTACCTCTTTACCGACTTCGATTGGCGTATTGGCGTGCTTAATGGCCGTGCGTTTTATGCTTGCCGTTACTATATGGCCAAAAACCATTGGCAAATATATAACCATAAATCAAAACGCAACTTTAGTGGCGGGTTTGATGCCTTGCCTATCTTTGAGGTACCACCAAGCGTGTTACAAGCGGCTTTAAAAGCCGCCAGCGCTGTCGGCAATGGTTTGTACGGTATTGATGTCAAAGAAGTCGACGGCAAAGCCTTTGTGTTAGAAGTAAACGATAACCCAAGCCTAGAATATGGGGTCGAAGATAAACACCTAGGCAATGAGCTTTATATGCAAATTATGGCGGAGTTCTTACGCCGTTTTGAAGCTAGAGGGTTACGTAAATGATCTTAGCTACACCAGTATTGGTTTTAGGAATATAGTAATGACACTGTCCATTCGCTTAGCGCAAGCTAACGATCTCGATACGTTGCTTTCGATCGAACAGCAATGCTTTACCGTTGATCGGCTAAGTCGTCGCAGTTTTAAGTACCATTTAAACTCTGCGCATAGTCGCTTGCTTGTCGCTGAATCCATCGTTGCTCAATCTAAGGTTGCTGAATCTACAATAGGCCAAGACCGAGAAATACTAGGCTATGTATTGTGTTTATTATTGAAAGGCACTCGCCTGGCGCGTTTGTACTCATTAGCTGTTTTACCAAAAGCTAGAGGACAACAGATAGGGTTACAACTGCTCAACGCTGGCGAACAAGCGATAGCAAATAGCGGCCGGTTATTTATGCGCCTTGAGGTTGCTAAATCAAACAAAGCGGCGATTCGATTATATGAACTTCATGGCTATCGACGCTTTGGAGAGTATCTTGATTATTATGAAGATCATCAAGATGCATTGCGGATGCAAAAAAAAATCTGGCATAAACCTCACACGATTCAACATCACACAGCGCCTTGGTGTCCTCAAACAACAGATTTTACCTGTGGTCCTTGTGCATTGATGATGGCAATGGCGACCCTAGATGACACGATCAGCTGTGAACAGTCGTTAGAACTGGAGCTGTGGCGCGAATCCACCACGATTTTTATGACATCAGGGCTTGGTGGCACCCACCCTTTTGGTCTCGCATTAGCAGCCCAAAAGCGCGGTTTTAGTGCCGAAGTTTTTATCAATAACAATCAACCGCTTTTTATTGATGGTGTGCGTACTCATCTTAAAAAGCAAGTGATGACTTTAGTGCATCAGCAATTCGAGCAACAATGCCAAGCGTCTGAATTGGCGATCCATTATCAAGAAGTCAGTTTACTTGATGTTGAACAATGGCTTTCACAGGGTAAAGCAGCATTGATGTTAATTAGCACCTATCGACTTGATGGTGCAAAAGCGCCGCACTGGGTTTTTATTACTGGCATCGATGAACGATGCCTTTATGTTCACGATTCTGATGTTGAAGAAAACTGGCAAGTGGCAATGGATTGTCAGCATACTCCGATCGCCCGCACAGACTTTGAGAAAATGTCGATGTTCGGTACAAGTCGATTACGCTGCGCGATCGTGATAGCTCAACATTAACAATGAAAACAACTTTTATTGGAAAAACCAAAAATGGCAACACAAACAACAACCGATAGCTTTAGCATTTCAATCGATGCATTAGGTACGAGTTTATCGGATGAAACAGCTAGCGAAGCATTAATCAATAAGCTTGGGGCAATACGTTACCGTGATGCCTATTTACTCAAGCAAGACCATGGCGAAGCATGGTTCTTTGACTATGGTGTGTTAGTCAGTTGGAACATGCCAGAAAATGCTCGTCAAAAGCTTATTTACTCACTCAGAGATTACGTTAGCGAAAGCTTTGAACGCCCGACATCTGAACAGTATAGCTATTACTTTTCACAAAGTGGGCAATTTAATGTGCATCATGACAGTATTGGCTTGCCTGATGATTCACTGTTAACTCGACTGGCACTTAGCCACGGTTTTGCACAATCAGCAAAGCTCGATTTTTTTGAAGAAAAGGCTCAAAAAGTGATACAAGATAACGCTTTTATCTCCAAAGAATTGGCGCACAAAGGTAAAGTTTCTATTGGTCGTCGTGAGTTAGCGAAACTGCGCGGTATATTGTTTGATACCAGCAGCGATATTGCCCTGCACTTTAACCTATTAGATACCCCCGAATTCTTTTGGGATTATCCAGAGTTAGAACCTTATTACCTAAAAATCACCAACTACCTTGATTTAAATGCTCGGCTAAATATTCTCAACAAAAAGCTCGACACTATTCATGGCTTATTAGATATGATTTCTAGTGAACAAAACCACAAACATTCAGCGTTTCTTGAGTGGATTATTATCTGGTTGATTGCGGTCGATATTATTATTTACTTCTTCTAAAATTTCTTTTTTAGGCTTACTTAAGTTCTTAAAAGCGGGTGAACGTTCCTTTCACCCGCTTATTTAGATACAGTAAAACATTATCTGCTATGCGTTGGCAATATGAAATACCGAGACTAAAGACAGCTTTCCCAACGAAATTAGCTTATACTGAAGCTTAACCTCAACTAGAGATTAACCTATGTGCTCTTTCATTATTAGCCGTTACTTGTGAGTTATCATAAACTCATTACCGTAAAATCTACTACCTTATTGTTTTGCTTAGCAATAAACCTTAACGTTTCAGCAACCGAAATCTATAGTGGCCAAGTTTCGTATCTCGAGTTCAACGATGATGGCTCTTTTACATTTCAATTATCTAGCCAAGGCAAGCCAATTAAAGTTGACCTGCCCTGTCGATTTCCTCGAGCGTTTATCGCTAAAAAAGCGAGAAGAATTATTGACCATTCAAAACTGACAAGAATGCGAATCGATATTAGGGAATCTTTTTTGAATAATCCGGCTATCCAAGTATCAGTCTCTGTACCCTATTGTGATGATAAAACAGGCTTTGCAGTCGTCAGTAATATCATGTTGGGGAAACCAAACGCTTTAAAAAGCAAATAGTTTCTCTTTGAATTATTAACTACTGCTCCGTTAGATAGTAAAAGCGAGGAACCCCCGTGGGCGCTCATAATGGCAATAAACATAACCGAATGTTAATTGTCTTAGCTCTACTTGAACACTGTCACAGCTTAGCTGTAGCGTTAGTGTGCACATTTTTGGTGTTAGTGATCACCTTAACCGGTCTATTCTTCAATAATTTACATCACTTAGTATTGTTAAACGTTTTCCCGCTTTTAATCATCAGTTGGCATAGTGGGAAAAGGTATGGTTACCTACTTGCTGTTGTTATCGTTTCACTGACAACTATCGTTAGCTGGCAAACTGCAGAGGCTCAAACACTTCACTTTTCTGACGCTATTTATTTCACTTTTCAGTTAGCGGTATATTATTTCATTATCAAACTCGTTTTATTATTCAGGGATGCACATAATCAAGAGTTTGATCTCGCCAACCTTGATCACTTAACTAAGCTATTAAATTTAAGAAGTTTTTCCATAGAACTTGCTAATGAGATCCTAAGATCAATTAGGTATGAGCATACCTTTTCTTTATCTTATATCGACATTGATAACTTCAAGCGTATTAACGATACGCTTGGTCATCAAGAAGGAGATAAGTTGCTAAAAACAGTGGCCGAAATCTTGGTGTCTAGTTTACGAGAAACCGATGTTGTTGCCAGACTAGGGGGGGATGAATTTGCGATTATTTTTCCAGAAACTGATCAAGCAGCAGTAAAAAATGCTTTTACCAAGGCCTCTAATGCCCTAAAAATGATAATGAAAGAAAATAAGTGGGATGTTTCATTCAGTGTCGGCATCGTCACGTTCAAGTCGTTGCCAAAAGACATTAAAGAGGCGATAAAAATCGCGGATCAGCTAATGTATACCGTCAAATCAAATAAGAAAAATAACATTGCATTTCAAGTGTGGCAGGAAAAAGTATAATCAATTCTACACGTGTTTATGCTTATGGTTTCCTAACAGCTATTGCTTAACAATACTTTACTAAATATCCTTTAAGCTGTTGTTTTCATTACATTGCCGTTAACCAATGAATAAACTTCTTCGTTTCTAGCGAGTTTTGTAAACTCACCGTTTTTTGTTGAGTGCGATCTTTAAACACTACACAGAACTTGTTAACCGTTATGGTAGATATAGGGGGTTGTGCATCGATAATAATGCCATTAAATGTTTGAGTCATATTGTAAATCTTATATAAATATTAGTGTAGCAGTAAGGCTTTAGATGAGGGTTAGTTCAAGAAGAGAGTATTACTGTTGTTTTAAAAAGGCTAGTTAGTGCTAGCCTTTGAAGAAAGTCGTTGGCTTAGATAGCAACAACGTTAGACGCTTGAGGACCTTTCTGGCCTTGCTCTACGTCAAATTGAACCTGTTGGCCTTCAGCTAGAGATTTAAACCCTTCTGATACAATTGAACGAAAATGAACAAAAACGTCTTTACCACCATCATTAGGAGTGACAAAGCCAAAGCCTTTTTCTTCATTAAACCACTTAACTACGCCTTTTACAGAATTAGACATATTTGAAACCTTTTATAAATTTAAGTTTGGGTGAAAATCACCAGTAAAGCATTAGAGATAACAAGTAAAACATTAACCAATAGAGCAAATGTAAATACAAGTTCAACTTAAAAGTAGAAAAAGAGGTGCAAGATGCAGTAGTAGATAAGGCTTTAAATTTCTAAAGCGAAGTCATGGTACGCTAGATAACCAATAAAGTATAGCATTATATTTTTTAATTTTTTTAAGGAAGGATTGCCGTCGAAACATTAACAAGTTTAATGTTAATAACATCAACCTTTTCATAAGGATGCAATTTAAAAACCAAACGATTGAGCTAACTATTAAGGTAAAACTATTTTTGTTAATCACCGCATAGATTTGCATTTTAGCCAAATACCACTTAGCTGCTAGACAGTTTAACACTGCTACCTTGCGCGGTCTTGATGTCAAAAAACATAATTGCCTCTTCTTGGCTGTCTAATTGCTCGACTAGCTGTCCGTCAGCATTCCATACAGTCGATTTTCCGATACTGAAAAAGCTACCGCAATCACCTAAACTATTTGCAAAAACAACAGCTAATCTATATTGTTTCGCTATTTGCGCATAATGCACCATAGCTTTATCCAAGCCACTGGCTGACTCAGCAACACTGGCAAGGTAAACATCACAGCCAAGTTTCACGGCATTGCAAACATGCGCTGGTTGCAGCGATTCAAAGCAAATTGCCGGCACCAATCGGTAACCATCTATTGTTAGCGTAAGTTGTGCCTTACCTGGCACAAAATAACTAGCTTCATCGCCATGTAAAAATTGTTTCGCATAACAGCGACGAGGTTGATGCTTACTAAACCAATGCATTGCAATGTGCACACCGTGAGAAGTTCGCGAAGGTGCCCCCACACCGATAAAGACATCGTATTGGTCACTAATTTTCTGGAAAACCTCAAGTTTTTGATAAACCTCCTCAATATCAATTCTTTTAGCGATATCTACTGAATATCCAGTTATCGATAATTCTGGAAAGTATATCACCCGAGCTCCCGCTTTAATTGCTAATTCAATACTCTCAAGATGACGACAAATATTGTGGTCTACGTCGCCTAAAACGAAGCGCATTTGTACTGAAGCTATTTTCATTAACGCTTCTACTCCTTTAAATTAAATGGTAGTAACATTTTCATCGTTCTTTTGAAAACAGTTTTTTAATTTTAGCTTTAGTGGCGCGCCAATGAGTTAGCGGAACCTTAGGCGCTAAGCTCACCAAGTGAAGATATTCTTGATGGCTGACACTAACTTCACCACCGTGAGCCAAAATGACAGTCGATGGCTTTAGCTGTTCAATTTTTGCTAACGAATTTCGATACCGATTCGGATAAAAAACAGGGAAAGGCGGCACAAATTTATTTTTTACCTTAACCGCCAAATCAGCAACATATACCTTACGTGACGGTAGATGAAATAATGAGATGTCCCTATCAGTGTGGCCATGAGTTGCAATGACTTGCCAATCTTCAAAACCAGGGACCAATTGTTCATCAGCCAACAAATAATCAGCCTCTAATCTTGGACTATAGAAAATATTTTTTCGTTGTTTATTGAGTCGCTTAGCCACCCATAAGGTTAACAAGATATCACTGAGATACATCAGCCAACCATCAAAACCGCTATACCATTGCCCTTGTGCGTTGCCAGAGATAATTTTACAACCAAAACGTTTTTTCAACGTGTTGGCTGCACCAGCGTGATCAGGATGCATATGGGTAACAACCACCGCTTTTAGCTGTTCAATTGGCCGATTGAGTTCTTGAGTAACAAAATGTTTTATGTTGTTGACATCGGCTTTGCAGCAACCGTCGAGCAGTAAAATTTTATCCTCGTACACCGCAAAATAAATTGACTGAATGTACCCTTGCATTTGAACTAGCTTCATGAAATTGACGCTCTGACCTTCGTTATCTGCTCATTTTTACCGTCGTGGTCTTTCTCTAATTGATGATGCTCAACATGCGCAATAAGCTCTGGGAAAAAACGCTAAAAATATCTGCTCGAATTGATCATAATAGCGCTCTACATCATCAATTGCTCCGCTAAATTATTCTCAAAGCGAATTCGTTTCGCGATGTTATCTAGGGCTAAACCAATACCTTCTATGGTTTCATATTCTTTAAACCAATCGTTATTGGTAAGGCTCGTTACTACTCGTTGCATTCTTGCTGGCATTAACGCCAAGCGCGAATTCAGTAACTGATAGCTCACTTGTTTAAACGTTTTTAGCGGCTGTTGATGAAAGCTCGCCCAATGTTTAATTAAGAAATAGTCAAAAGCAACGTCCGTTGCAATACCAGCAAAGCGTTTACGCTCTGTTGAAAAGTACTGTTTAGCCTCATTAACCAAAGGGTGACTGTCAGTAAACTTATCAACTAAATAATGATTATCGAGCGCAATTTGTACCGACAATGGCAAGTGTTTGGCGTGCCTACGTCCACCAAAATCACCTAAAAGATTGCCAAAATGAGAATCAGCGGTAGGCTTGGCAAAATATAAATGCGCTAAATAATTCACTCAGGTACCTTAACATTACTTAACCATTACTTATTGACTACCCTGCTATTAATTAGCGAGGAGCAATGTGATATCAATTAACCTAGCACTAATAATAACAGTAAACCATCTCATCCAGTATTTTACTGCGCCAATTTAGCACGAAACTCTTCCAACGCTTTTTTCATGCGCTTTTGATGCCATGTCAGCATACTTTCCGACAATTTGACTGCGACTTCTTGGTGTTTAACAGCTTGCGAGAAGTTACCTAATTTTGCGTATGCTTTCGCTAAATGATGATAACTATAAGCATCATCAGGGTATCGCTTAATCAACTGATTGAAAACATTAATACCTTTATCAGGCTCTTGTTCAATCAAATAAAACCCCAGTTGGATTATCGATTCTTGAGGAGAAACCTCAAAGCCATACTTTTGTTGAGACAAAAATTGATAATGTTGAATTATCGCATCAACACCTTGTGTTGAGATCTCAGAACTAGGCGCTAACCCTTGGTGAATATCATTAAATAACTTTTCAATGCCAGTGATCACTGACAACAACGGCAATGACATAAAATAATGATCACTAAAATGTTTATAGTGCCAATCTAAGCTTTTAGGGGCTGATTTTTCGAGGATCTCTTTTAACTGTGCATAAGCTTGTTGTTGGTGATCTTCTTTAACATTGGTGCCATGACTAAATAATAAAAAACGTGGCCGCTCAGAGAGTTTGTTAAGCTTTTTAGCACTCGTTGAGAGTATCGCCGCGTAATCATCTTTTAATTCTGGACTCACCGCAATATGAGCATTAAATAGATCAGGCTTATTGATTAATGAAGACAGCACAATGGTGCCATTAACACGAAAACCACTAAAGATACGAAAACCATTAGTTCGGTATTTTTTGTCAATGAGCGGAAATAACTTTTCTTCAAAGAAATCCAACATCGGTGTCGATTTGCCACTAGGATCAAATAACATCCCAACCCGATTTCCTGCCTGAGGGCTAACAATAATCGTTTGCAGCCAAGGCCATTCACCATTATGACTCAGCCAATCATGCATACCCGTTAAGTAAGTATCTGAAAAAGGATGGAAATCAAACATCATCACATACGATTTATCTGGATTACTATCGTAGCCAGCCGGTAGTGCAACATTAAAAACGAAAGGCTCATCGAAATCTGGATGACTGATTTGAACTTGTTGTTGTGTACTATTAATTGAATAGACTGAAAAGCTGCATAGCAGTAGCAAAACCATTATCAACCTAGAAAGTGGTTGCATCATAATCCCTTGTTAAAGTAGTTGTTGTTCGGCAAAGCTAGCATGAGTATAACTAGCTAACTCACACAAAATAAGCACTAAATGGAGATAGACAAGAAAAACCTGTTAAATAAACATACTGGTTCGGTAGTAACAATTAACATCAGGTTGATTTTTATCATTATCAAGGTAAAAACCAGCTTCTCTTCCTAAAGCCACAGGAGTTAATATGATTGTTTTTAACTTTCCTTCCTCAGTTGATTCTATCGTGGTTTTTCGAATAAATTTCAAATCGTTACGCCAACCTTCTGATGTAAGACTAATGTCACCAGAGCCAATATCCTGCCACGTTCCAGTTACCAAATACTCAATGTAATCAGACCGCTTGTGATCCCAAATATCAAAGACAATGTCAAATGTATTGTTTTCTTTTAACGTCAATACACTTCCGCACTCTACACTACCAAACTCATCTATTTTCAACAAATCATCTTGAAGGGCTTTTCTTTTCGTTCCCTCTGAAAACAAATAAAGACCAAGGTTATTAGCTGTGAAACTATGGTTTCCTACTCCTAGAATAGACGAGTTGTGAATACTGAATCCCACAGAACTTAATGTCTCAACCAAGTAATATATCTGCTGGTTTTGATCAATAGCTGGAGTGTAGATAATGGTATTGTCATTTATTGCTCTAGGCATTCTAACCGTCGTATTTGAAAAACGTATATTAGCTGCCTCAAGCGCATTAGATACCTTAACAACATCCTCTTCAGTTAAGTGCTCGCTATACAAGCGAACATGCAATTTTGATGTACATGCCCCACTTAGTAGCATAATACTCAGTATAAAAATCCAGTGTACTCTTATACAAACTTTCCTTATCAACATCCTGTAAGACTCTTTCGATATTTAAAAAAATGATTAGATTAAAATACTTATCATAATAGTTTAACTAACTTTGTATATATTAATGACTTAAATGATGAGCTATGCGAGCAATATGATTAATTATCCGTTGCAGCCAGCGCATGCCTTCCATTAACTCAGTCGCTTGAGGTACGGTTAATTCTCCCTGCGCAATACGCTCCATAATATTGTTACGTACTGGCTCTAACATTTTTGCTAAATTTTTACGGGTGCTATATGCAATTTTCTGTGCTTTGCGCCATTGTTCCTCATCAAAACAGGTCGCAATTTGTGAAATTTCATCTCGAACCTGTTCTAGTATCGCGTCTACTTGTTGTTGGCGAAGCAAGTTCGCACTGTGGGTTGAGGCTTCATCACATCGTTCATGAATGCGCTGCATATGATCGAGTACATGGATAATATTGATTAACTTATTCCATTCATCACTATTACTGCGATCTAAATGAATTAAATCAACATAAGCATGCGTTTCGTCTAAGGCAATTTGTAATTGAGCAAAATCAATCAAGCATTTACGATGGGTATTATTAAGTAGCCATTGAATATAGCTAAGCAATTGATGCAACTGAACTTTTAACGTTGAGAATACTGTCGTCAATGCAACACTGGGTTCAGCAAGTAATTGACTATCAAGTTGATCAACATAAGAAAGTTCATTCTGGGCAATCACTTTCTTGATAAATGCCGCAAACTGCTTGGTAAATGGTAACACCACAATAACCCCAATAATATTAAAGGTGGTGTGAAATGCGACTAAAGCGACTTCAGCGTTATTGGTTAAACTACCAGGAAAATACGTCGAGCTAAAATAGGTAAACGGTGTTAACAGTAGTAAAGCACCAACAGCGGTAAAGCCATTGTATATTACGTGGGAAAACCCTGTGCGGCGAGAACCGATAGAGCCACCGATAGTTGCCATCGCTGCCGTGGCGGTTGTACCAAGATCCATACCAATCACTAATGCCGCCGCTTGATTAAAGTTTATCGCACCAGCAAATAACGCGGTGAGTGCCGCAGCCACTCCAGCACTTGAAGATTGAGTGATCAAGGTGATTAATACACCCAACAGCACCAACTGGATCCGCCCAAGCCAAGTATCAGGAGGGAAACTTTCTGGGGTAATAATTTGCTCTACCCCTGTCATTCCTTGTTGCATCATTGATATGCCAACGAAGATCAAGCCAAACCCAGCCAATGCATACCCTAAGGTAGCGAGTTTGTTTTTACTAAAAAGCTTTAAGACAACCCCAACTAATATCACAGGTAACATCACGGTAGCTAATTGCAATTTAAAACCGACAAGAACCACTAACCAGCCAGTGATTGTTGTACCAATATTAGCACCGAAAATAATCCCTAACGCTTCTGAAAAGCTCATTACACCAGCACCAACAAAGCCAACCGCGGCAACCGTTGTCGCACTCGATGATTGCAAAATCGCGGTACACCCTGCCCCTGTTAAAGCCCCTGTTAATGGACTTCGTGTAAACTTAACCAGTACTTGGCGCATAGCAGGTCCTGCCAACGCCCGCAGTCCGTCAGTCATCACTATCATGCCAAGTAAAAATACTCCTAACCCACCAAGGGTTTGCATTAAGGTTATGTAGTGTTCACTGGTCAATCGCGTTTTCCTTTTGAATTAATATCAGCAAACAATTGCTAATGTATACACTAATTATTAACCAACTCTCGTTATTTAGTTGAAATTAACTCCCTATCACTTCTAACGACCAAATAAAACGACATAATAGGGGCCAAAATAGTCTCTTGTTCCTTCAACCTTACTAGGCCTTAACGAAAATACGAAACTTTTAGTAGTAAAGCCTTGTTTGATTTATAAACAAGTGCTATAAAATAATTTAACGGAAAACAACAGGTTAAAACATGGACTACCGCGAATCAACATTATGTATAGGAACTACAGATAAATGGCTTTGTCATTGTTGTGGCGGGCAAGTTCATCGTGTTAATTCGGTCATTACCTATTGTTATTACTTCCTTGAATATTTACCCATTTTTCCGGTAAAGCAAAATACTCAATTGCTTTGTTTACAATGTAAAAATGTCGCTGATTTACCACGCAATTCGCCTGATTTAAAATTAATTTTTTCAAATGTTGTTTTATCATTAGCAAACCGGCTTCGCCTGTTAAGCACCTTTACCGGCAGCTTTCTTATTATCCTGTTATTGAGTTTTTATTTTTCAGAAGCCCAAATAGAACACCGTCAAAGCCAAGTACATATTGATACTCCTAAGATTAACGATTTCTATTATTTAGACTACCAGAAAGTAGCCGGTGAATTTCGTCCTCATCATAAGTACCGCATTGCTAAAGTAGTCGATATTACTGGCGGCATGGTTTCACTAACTTATGGAAATTACTTTTATCCACTAAAGTCTACGTTAGATAAAGGGGTAGCATTAGGCCATACCCGGGATTTTGATTATTTTGAAAAAAAGAGGCATCACTTTTCTTACGCAGAATTAGATAGCTTATTTCAACAAGGTTTTATCTATCGAGCAGTCAGGCCAGAGTTGGCAATCATTGCTCAAAATACGTCAGCCTATTTAATTGACGGAAATGTTGTTAGTAACATCGAAAAAGTTAAGCAAAAGTGGCGCTTCATTCCCGGTAAAAGTGAAAACAACAAAGCCATGGCATTACTTAAGCTAACCTACCTAGACGATCGGTTCGAACAAGCTTTCGTGTTGTTAATGCGTTCAGCTGAGTTAGGCTATCCGCCAGGACAAACTAATCTAGCAGAGCTATATTTAACCGGCATAGAAGGCTCACGAGATATGAATAATGCCGTACGCTGGTTATTTGAAGCGGCTAAACAAGGCTATCAGCCAGCTATCGAAAAATACCGCTTGCTCTGCCAGTTAGAAGAAGAGTGTAGCATCGAAGATTTTTATCAGGCGTTAAACGAAGCGGGTGCAACCTATACCATATATTAAAATGAATAATATTAAGCTGAATAAGTCTTAATTTGAACTGTCAGACTTGATTAATAGAACCCAACCAAATCTGGCAATCTCATATGTGCCAAAAGGGAAAGGTAGTGCCATTGTAAAACTCTGCTCTACAAAGGCTTTACTTAAGAATTTTCATTGCTTCAATGAGTGCACTATCTTTTTTGCCCTTTAAATCTGATGCGTTTAAATATTCAAAGTTCTTCTCTACTGGGTAACCACGATATTCATAATTTTCGCCTTTTGAGTCAAAATAACGTTCATTAGATAACGTAAACGACCAGCCATTTGGCAGTTGCTTAGGAAGTGAATCACTAAAACCGCCATTAGATGGCTCTCCAATGATGGTAACTTGTGCTCTGGCAGCCAGACCAAGTAAGAATGATTCAGCTGCACTCATGGTTATACCACTGGTAAGGACTACAATAGGCCCTACGTAACGGTCAAATGTTGCTGGATGAACAATAATACTTTCTGGTTTGCTAAAACCATTTTCAGTTCGGTACGATTTACTGCCAACTAGCAATGGTTTATCAATAAAATAGGATAACAATCGTTGTGAAACAATGTCGTATCCTCCACTATTCCAGCGTAAATCGATTACTAGACCTTTGGCATTCCTGAGCATAGGCATAATATACTGTATCGCTCTGTCTACTTCTTTTATATCCGCTTGAATAGTCTCTTCAGCAGTATATTCACTCATATCATCAATACTTAAGTAGTTTATTTCATGAGGAAGTGAAGCCCATAGTAAGCTGCGGTTTAATTTCTGCGGCGGGTGATTTTTGTCAAAATAGCTTGAAATTATGTTGTTGCGTTTTTTACTAATAGCTTGAAAAAAGTCACGTAAGGATGAAAACTCAGTCTGTTGTGAAAACCCCTCCTTAATCATCCTACTTCTGAACTGTTCCCATTTAATGTTGTTCATAGCAAAGAAGCTGTCATTATCTGATTCTACATATGCATGAGCGTCACCTAATTCATCTATAAGTTCCGTAATGACCTCCGCCAATGCCGATTCGCTCATACTATCTGAAATTTTATTTCGCCAAGTTTTATAGTTGGTATGCCAGTTCCAATTAAGCTCTTCGTTAAATGCAAAGTTTTCTGCAAAGGTAAACCACAAAATATCAAACACTTCTGGGGCTGAGAATTTGATATTATGAGCATCTGCATTGGGCTGCAAGTTTTGCTTGCATAATGCAGGCAAATGGCTCAGTCTCTTTAGTTTTACAGGGTGTACCGTATACCAATCTAATTCAGCCGAATCCCCCTCGACAATCAAGTTACGACTAGGATATTCACCTGTTTCTATAGTATTAAGTATGCAATGGTGTTTTGTAATATCGTAAAAACGTATATCTTCGCCGATGACTTCTAATATGTACCCATAACCTTGAGTTTGCCAGATTGAATGATTAGGTGTTGTATTCTTAGTTTCACTCATTATAGGTTCACTACCTAAATAGAAAGCAGAAACATTTACAGACAGTAAAAATAGACCTATCAGCGAGAAAATTGAACCTAGTGTTTTGTCCATAAAGTTAGTTATTCCTTATTTATTCATTTTTCAGTTTGAAAATATAGGCGTTGGGGATCTAGCAACCTAAAAAATAATACCAAGGTCCGCTTTTAGCTCTTGCCAGAAAGTGCAAGACGCGGTCGTTCAGCACCATAGTCTCTTGTATGGATAATACACCCATCTTACTTATTCTTTTTAAACCTATTTAGGGTAAAGTGAGGCCCAAGCCTTAGCTGCAACTAAGGCCTTCTTTTACAGTAGTTCGATTAAACGATGG